>JADLHM010000137.1 GCA_020848745.1 Deltaproteobacteria bacterium
CAGCTGCACCTCTGGTAGCAGCGCCCTTCAGGGCGCTCACAGGGCCGCTCGTGAGCGGCCAACATTCCAGCCGCTTTGAGCGGCTCACTCTTCAAATTCCCCCGGCTTTGCCGGGGGATCATTAACGAATTCGTTATGCTTTACAGCAGGACGCGTGGGAGCGGAGGCGGCCGACGCGACGATCGAGACGCTGCACGCCCGCCTCACCGCCCTGGAAACGGCGCTCGCGCAATCGGAAGCCGACCGGGAGCGCTACCGCGCGCTCTACCAGCAGCTGCTCGAAGCGTACGAGAAGCTCAAGCGCGGGCTGCTCGGGCAGCAGGCCGAACGGCTCCCGCCCGATGACCGGCAGCTGACGCTCGATCTGCTCGCCACGCTGCTCGGCGACGCGACGCCCGCGCCGACGCCCCAGCCGGTGCGGAGCCACACGCGGACGCCGCACGGTCGGAAGCCCTTGCCCGCGCATCTCCCGCGCGTCGTCGTCGAGCTGATCCCGCACGACGTGCAGGAGGCGGGCCTCGCCGCCTTCGAGCGCATCGGGGCGGAAGTCAGCGAAGCGCTCGAGCGCCGGCCGGCGTCGTCGGTCATCGTGCAGGTGGTGCGCCCGAAATTCGTGCGCAAGGATCGGCGGCGGGGGGAGCCGACCCAGGTGTTGATCGCCACGCCGGCGGACCTGCCGATCACGCGCGGACTCGCGGGGCCGGGCATGCTCGCCGATTCGATCGTGCGGCGCTGGCAGGACCATCAGCCGCTCCATCGGCTCGAGCGGATCTATGCCCGCGACGGGCTCGCCCTCGCGCGCTCGACACTCTGCGGGTGGCATGCCGAGGCGGCGGCGCTCGTCCGCCCGCTCGTCGACGCGATGTGGACCGATGCGCGGGCGCAGCCGGTGCTCTGCACCGATGCGACGGGCGTGCTCGTGCAAGCGCGCGAGCGGTGTCGGACCGGCCACTTCTGGGTCGTCGCGGCGCCCGGGCGCCACGTGCTCTTCAGCTACACGCCGCGCCACGACGCCGCGGGCGTCGATCGCCTGCTCGCCGGCTACCGCGGCTACCTCGTCGCCGACGCGCATGCGGTCTACGACCATCTCTACGCCGACGGGACGGTCGTCGAGGTCGGGTGCTGGGCCCATCAGCGTCGCTATTTCTTCAAGGCGCTCGGCTCGGAACCCGAGCGGGCGCGCGAAGCGCTCGCGCTGATCGGCGCACTCTTCGCGATCGAGCGCTCGCTCGTCGGCGCTGTTGGCGGACCTGACGAAGCGCGGAAAAATGGACCGCACGTCGGTCACGCCTTCGACGGCCGAGTCTTGGGCGTCGGCTTCGTCTTGAGCGCCTGCTCGGCTTCGCGCAGTCGGTAGCTGTCGCCCGCGATGGCAATGACGTCGGCGTGGTGGATGAGGCGGTCGATGAGGGCCACGGCCGAGGTGGCGTTCGGGAAGATGGTCCGCCAGTCGCGAAACGCCAGATTGGTGGTGAGGACGAGGCTCCGTTTCTCATGCCGACGACTGACGACTTGGAAGAGCAGATCGGCGTTGCGGCTGTCGTAGGAGAGGTAGCCGATCTCGTCGACGATCAAGACGGTGGTGCGGGCGCCGTAGTGGCGGAGGCGACGATCGAGGGCACGCGCGGAGTCCTGCCCGGCGAGGTCGAGCAGGAGTTGCGAGGCGGTGACGAAGTGGACGGAGTGCCCGGCGAGGACCGCCTGATGGCCGATGTTCTGGGCGATCATGGTCTTGCCAAGGCCCTGCGGCGCGACGAGGACGACGTTGCGCGCCTGGGCGATGAAATCGAGCCGGAGCGCCGATTCGACGGCCTCGCGGTCGATCGTCTTCGGCCACGTCCAGTCGAAGTCGGCCATCGGCTTGAAGCGCCCGAGGCGCGCGCGCGCGAGCCGGCGTTCGAGCCCACGACGGGCCCGTTCGTCGGTCTCCAGCTGGACGACGTGTTCGAGGAGCTGGGTCGCGCTCCAGCGGTGCGTGGTGGCGCGGGCGATGAGGTCGTCGAGCTGGGCGGCGGTGGTGCGCAGGCCAAGCGCCGCCAGGAGGTCAGCGAGGGAGGTCGTCGTCGTCATGCGAGGGCTCCGGTCGGGTCGTGAGCGTGTCGTAGGTGGCGAGCGCGTGCGGGGTGACGTGCAGATCGCGGACGCGGGGATCGTCGGGCAGCACGACGGCGAGTGGTGGAGGCGCGCGGCGGGCCCGGGCCTGTTGATCGAGCACGTGCGCGACGGCCGCGGCGCTGACGGCGCCGCGCGCCAGCGTGTCGGCGAGCGCCGCCTCGAGCGCGGGCGCCCCGAAGCGATCGGCGAGATCGAGCAGGCGGCGCGTTTCCGCGAGCAGCGGGTGGCCGCGCCGCGCGAGCGCGTCGAGGAAGGCGGCGGCGTGGGGACAGAGACTGCGGAGCCGATCGCGCCCGCGCAGCTCGTGGGCGGCCCGCTTGACGGCGGCGAGCGCGGCGAGGTGCGCGGGGTCTTCGACGACCTGGCGATGATCGTAGGAGCGGCTGTGCCGCGCGAGCTCGGTGGCGCCGTCGACGATGCGGACGGTGTGTTCGTCGGCAATGAGGGTGAGCGGCCGACGGACCGCCGCGTGCGGGATCGAGTAGTCGTTCCCATCGAAGCGGACGTACGGGGTCTTGCCCGACGTGACCGCGCGCAGCAGGTGGCAGGGAAAGGGATGCGCCGGGAGCGGCAGGAGTCGCGGCTGCTCTTCGGCGAGGGCCGCATCGACGATCCGGCCTGCGGGATCGCCCGGCACGCGGCGCCGATGTGCCGTCGCGGCGATCCAGGCGGCGAGCTGACGATTCAGATCGGCGAGGTCGGCAAACCGCCGCGCCGCGAAGAAGGCGTGGCGCAGGTACTGGATCGTCCGCTCGACCTTGCCCTTTTCATTGCCGCGGTACGGGGCGCACGGCTTCGGCGCGAAGTGATAGTGCCCCGCCAGCTCGAGCAGGCGCGGGTGATAGCGGACGTGGTCGCCCATCCGTTCGAGGACGACGCTCTTGAGATTGTCGTAGAGGAGCGTGCGGGGCACCCCGCCGAGCGCCGCGAAGGCTTCGACATGGCCGCGCAGGAAGCTCTCGAGCGCGTGGTCGAGCGCGAAGCGGGCGTAGACGGCGCGGGACCACGAGAGCACGAGCACGAAGCAGACGAGCGGCCGGCGGGCGTGGCCGACCGTGACTTTGCCGAAATGGCCCCAATCGACCTGGCCCTGTTCGCCGGGCAGCGTCTGCAGGCGCAGGTAGGCTTCGGCCCGTCGCGGGCGCACGGTGCGCACGTAGCGGCGGACGACGAGCACGCTGCCCGGATACCCTCGGCCCTGCAGCATCGCGTGCAGCCGCGTGGCACGCAGCCGAGGATGGCGTTCCAGGACGTCGGCAATGAAGGGTTTGTACGGATCGAGTAGCGACGACGGCACCCGCTGCACGGTCGCCCCGACGAGCTGCTCCCGGTTGAGCGCGCGCACGACCGTCGTGTGGTGGACGCCGAGCTCCGTGGCGATCGTGCCGACCCGCCAGTGCTCGGCGTAGTAGAGCCGCCGGATGCGGACCGTGACCTCGTCGGCGATCATCGCGTCGCGCGCCGCCAGAGCATCCGGCGAAGATCCGCAAAGTCGCCGAAGACGTGCCGCGCGGGCTCGACCGGGATGGCGTCATGACGGACGCAGACGACCGACACCGCGTCGGGCCGGGTCATCCACTCGAGGGCAGCGAGCCAACGTGGCGTGGCGCAGAAAGCGCCCCGGCCGACCGCAGCGACGGCAACGCGGCACGGGCGGTTGGTCCACAGCGTGAGCGCCTCGGCGAGCGCGAGCGCGGCGCGGGGATGCTGTGGGCTGTGCGGCAGCCGGGCTTTCAGGAGCGGGATCGTCCCGTCCTGGACCAAGATGCGTGTCGTGAGCGATCCCGGTGCGATCGCCATCACCAGCGGGTACGACATCGTCGGACACCTCCTGCGCGTCGACCTCGGGCGTCTCGTCACGCGCACCAGCGTCCATGCCTGATCGCGCCCCTGCCGCGGGAGCGTGATGCGTCACTTTTTCACGACGCCGGCGTCGGTAGCGGTGCTGCCGGGCGGCGTGCACGCGGCGCCCGCGCGGGGAATCCTGGTAGCGCATCCCCGCCGCGCGCAGCGTGCCTCGCCGCATCACCCGCGCGCAGTCGCGGCCGCAGTACCACTGGCCCCGGTCGCAGCGGCTGCAGAGGAAAAAGACCTGCCGACAGATCGGCCGGGCACACACCACATACCGCAGCGATTCCACGCGTCCCCGGGCGCCGAACGCGCGCACCGTGGACGCTCGCACGCATTCGTGCGATCGAGGGACACGGCCGTGACGCGCGTCCCCGTGCGTTGCGCCCAGAGGGCTCGGAGTGGCTGCTCCGGGCCCTCGCTGCGTGCAGCGTCAGCGAGCGCGCGCTTTACCCGAGGACGCGAGGGGGCTCAACCACGAGCGCACCCGGTACCGTTCCCCGAGCCTTGTTCAGATTCCTGCGCTTCTTGAGGATCGCCAACA
>JADLHM010000138.1 GCA_020848745.1 Deltaproteobacteria bacterium
CGTCTGCTTTGCTTCCCCATGGGCGGTGTCTCCTTCCTGCCGGTGTCCCCGGCTGGGTCTCGCAACCCGGAAGGCTACATCGCCTTTTCTCTATTTACCCACCTCCTGAACCTACCCCCCATGCTCCCTGGGAATAGCGAAGTAGCAGCGGAGTCGTTTCTAGGCCCGGAAGCCCGCTGCGAGGGGCGCCGTAAAGAGTACCGACGGCGAGAAGAGTCTCCGCGTGCACAACCGTGGGGAGGTTGGCCACGAGCGCAGCGAGAAGCAGAAGCGATCGCGTCACGGATGTCAGACGCAGACGGGTCGCACATCTTTCGCGCGGGACCGCAGCCGTGGACGATGGGCTCCTCGGTGTCGACGCGAGTTGATACGCGGCATCTGCACACCAGAATGGGAACCGGTTTTCATTGTACACGCCCATAGTGCCCCCTTAGGACAACTCCCATGACGACCGTAGCGCTGGCGAGTCAAGGTCGCGAAAGCAAAAGGAGCCCCGACTGTTTCAGTCTGACACAGAAATTCTTGGCGTCCGGGCGACGCGAGCGATGAACTCGATGAAGCCGTTGACTTCGCCGACGGGGCTGGGGCGGTTCCGGTAGCAGTGCCTTCAGTTCTCCGGAACCGCGTACTGATTCGGACCCGAGCCAAAGCATCGCCGGTTGAAACCAATCGAAAGGGTCGCCTACGAAGCATCAACGGGACCGGGTCCCGTTTCGCTTTCCCGTCGTGAGGAGATAAGGACGAAGTTTGGGGGCACCGGAGAAGGTCCGATAAGACTCGATTACGTCAACCCAGCGCTAATGCCGACTACCGACGTCACCAATCTCTCGACCGCACTCATGATGGTCGAGACCGGCCGCATCCTCGATGCCCAGCAGTGTCTGAAGTACGGCCTCGTCGACGAGCTCACCGCCGAGGACGGCAAGGCGCTCCCCGCGGCGCTCGATTACGCGAAGAAGCTCGCCCAGGGTCCGAGCGTCGCCGTCGATCTCGCGCGCCGCTGCGTCTACAAGGTCGCGGAGGGCGCCACGCTCGAGGAGATGCTCGACTACGAGGCCGTCGCCGGCACGATCACCGCCAACACCGCCGACGCAGCGGAGGGCACGAAGTCGTTCATCGAGAAGCGGAAGCCGGTCTTCAAGGGCTGCTGAGCGCGGCCCGCAGAGCGCCGAGGAGCGCCGGCGCGTCGGCGGCCGTCGCGCCCGTCCCGTAGAGATAGAAGTCCGGCCGCTGTAGGGCGACCGCGACGCCGGCGTCGGCGAACCAGCGCGCGTAGACGCCATCCACGTCGGCGACGTCGCCGCCGGCGCCGACACGCGCCGTGACGCCGCCGAGAGACGCGAACCACCCGCGCAGCTCGGCGTCGAGCGCGATCAGCGCATCGCCGGTCGTCGCGACCAGCGCGAAGCCGCGCCCGACGACGTCGTCGAAGAGTCCCTCGCGACCCTCCGCCGTGCGCACGCGTCCCTGCACGAACAGCTTCCCGGCGTGCGGATCGCCCGCGCGCAGCACACCCGCGCCGAGGCCGAGCGGCGGCGGGGGCGTCGTCTGCTGCCCGCTCGCGATCGCCGCCGTCATGACCGCGTCGCGTGCCGCCGCCTCCACCGGATCGGCGATGCAGATCACCTTGCCGAGCGCCATCGAGAAGTCGATCACGCCGCGGACGTGCGGGACGCGCTCGCGCGGGTAGGTGTCGAGGAGCGCCGCCGGCGCACGACCCGCGAGCACGACGTCGAACTTCCACGCGAGATTCGCGGCGTCGCGGAGGCCCGAGCACATCCCCTGCCCAGCGAACGGCGGCATCTGATGCGCGGCGTCTCCGGCGAGGAGCATCCGGCCGTTCCGCCATCCGTCGACCCAGCGCGCCTGGAAGCGGTACACGACGTGGCGCTCGAGGCGCGCGTTCGCCGGCGTGACCTGCCACGGCCCGAGCAGCCGCCACGCCGTCTCCTCGAGGTTCAGCTCGTCGAGCGGCTCGTCCGGCAGGCGCATGAACTCCCAGCGCCGCCGGCCCGGCCCACCGGACACGAGGGTCGTCGGTCGCGCCGGATCACAGACCTGGATGTTGAGCGGGCGCCACACGGTCGGGGTATCCGGCAGCACGTCGACGATCAACCAGTCGAAGAAGAAGCCGAGGTCCGTGACGGTCGCGCCCATCGCGCCGCGGACGAAGCTGTTGGCGCCGTCGCAGCCGACGACCCAGCGTGCCGTCGCCGCTCCGCCGTCCGCGAGACCGAGCGTGACGACGTCGTCCGCGGCGGCGAGCGTCGTCACCTCGGCGCCACGCCGCACCTCGACGGTCGGGAGCCGGCGCGCGCGCGCGTCCAGCAGGCGCTCGATCTCCGGCTGCGCGAACATGTTGCCCTCGGGCCATCCCGAGAGCCCGGCCGCCTCGCTCTCGAAACGCAGCAGCGTCGCACCGGCGGCGTTCCGCCACTCGTAGACGTCGGCCGACTCGGTGTGGCCGCGGAGATCGTCGCCGAGTCCGCAGGCTTGCAGGATCCGACCCGTCTCGTGGTCGAAGTGCACGGCGCGCGGCAGCGGATAGGCCTGCGGCTGCTTCTCGAACACGCCGACCCGCCAGCCGCGCTCGCCGAGGAGGATGGCGAGCGCCTGCCCGACCGGTCCCCAGCCGACGATCGCGACGTCGTACGGCGCCGCCGCGTCAGCCATGCGCGCCCGCCATCAGCTCGGCGAGGTCCTCGGGTGCGAGGAACGACGGCGGCGGCGGCGGTCCCCAGTTGTAGAGGCCGCGCGCCCCCTCCCACACCTCAGGCTTCCAGATCTGGTCGTCCACGATGCAATCCATGTCGGCGTAGTACTCGCTGAAGTTGCCGGCCGGATCCTTCAGGTACCAGAAGAAGTTCGAGCCGATGTGGTGGCGCCCGAGACCCCAGACGTGCCGGCTCGGATCGGCCGACAGCATCGCGTGCGCAGCTCGGCCGATCTCGTCGACGTCCTCGACCTGCCACGAGCTGTGATGGAGGAGCGGCACCGGCGCCGCCTGCACGAGCAGGTTGTGGTGGTCGGTCGAGCACCGCAGGAACGACGCCAGACCCTCGACCGTGTCGCTCACCTTGAAGCCGATGCCTTCGATGAAGAACCGCTGGCTCGTCGCGAAGTCCGTGGAACCGACCACGACGTGGCCGAGCTTCCGCGGCCGCACGCGCGCGGCGCGGAGCACGGCGTCGGCGCGACCGTTCGGACGCCCTACCCGGCCGGGTCCGTTGCTCACGCTCGCGGGCGTTTCACGCTGCCGCAGGCGCTCGGTGACGCGTACGACCACGCGGACACGCGTCCCAGGGTCGGTCGTCACGAGGGTGTCGCCGCTCCGCTCGACGGCGACGCCGAACGGCTCGGTACTGCGCGCGATGCGGGCGAGATCATCGGGGTCGTCCGCGCCGATCGCGAGCTCGACGAGACGGCGCGTCGGCGTCGGGACGAGCCGCAGCTGCTCCCCACCGTCGACGGTCGCGAACCGGTCGCCACCGAGCGGAGCGAGCCCGAACTCCCCGTAGTAGCTCGCGGCCGCCGCGACGTCGGGGACTCCGAGCGTGATGCCGTTCAGCCTATGCAATGCCACGACGTGCCTCCTTCCTCACCCGGCGACGCAGCGATTGCCGAGCCCGCCGAGACCTTCGATCTCGCTGCGCACGACGTCGCCGGGTTGCAGGAAGCGCGGCGGCTTCCGGCTCGCGCCGATACCCGAGGGCGTGCCCGTGAAAATGACGTCGCCCGGCAAGAGCGGCAGCACGGCCGAGAGGCCCTCGATGATGCGCGCGACGCTGAACACCATGTCCGAGGTGCGGCTCTCCTGCATGAGCTCGTCGTTCACCCAGCAGCGGATGGCGAGGTCGTCCCGATTCGGCAGCTCGTCCGGGGTCACGAGATACGGGCCGAACGGACCGAAGGTCGGAAACGATTTCCCCATCGAGAACTGGCCGCCCCCCGACCATTGCACGACGCGCTCCGAGACGTCCTGGCCCACTGCCAGGCCCGCGACGTGGTCCCACGCCGCGGCTTCCGCGACGCGGTACGCCCGTGTGCCGATGACGACCACGAGCTCCACCTCCCAATCGACCGCGCCGCTCGGTAGCACGATCTCCGCGTTCGGACCTGCGAGGCAGGTGGGGAACTTCGTGAACACCGGCAAACGATCCGGCACCGGCAAGCCGGCCTCGGCCGCGTGCGCGGTGTAGTTGAGCCCGATCCCGAAGACCTGCGCCGGACGGGGCGACGGGGGACCGAGCTCCGCCCCGACGATCGGCACGGCGCCGCCGCGGCGCGCCGTCGCCGCCCAGGCGCGGAAGGCCTCCCATTCGGCGTAGACGGCCTGCGGTTCCGCCGAGAAGCGTCCGCCGGACGCCTGCGCCACGTCGATGGCGTCGTCGACGCCGAGCAGCATGAGCCGGCCACGTACGTTCGCGATGCGCATGTCGAATCCTCCAGGGCGGAGGTCTCGCATTGTTCTGAGAGTTGTGTCAAGCAATTGACGAATGTCTCAGTTTCCGAGATGGTGAGCTCGTGACCCGCTCGGCTCTCGAACCTCTGCGCGGCGCGCTTCGCGAGCGCACCCGCGAGCTGCTCCTCGACGCCGCGGTGCGCGTCTTCGCCCGCAAGGGTGCCGGCGCCGCGGCGATCCACGAGATCGCCGCCGAGGCCGGCGTCGCGAACGGCACCTTCTACAACTACTTCCGCACACGCGAGGAACTGCTCGAAGCGACGAGCCTGCGGATCGCGGGCCGCCTGCACGATGCGATCGGCACGAGCCGCAGCGCGGCCGATGATCCCGCCGAACGCATCGCCATCGGGTGCCGCCGCTTCGTGGGCCAGGTCGAGCAGGACCGCGTCTGGGCCGCCGCCTTGCTGCGCGTCTGGCACAGCACCTCGATCCCGAGCCTGAAAGCGGCCGACCCCCTCCTCGCCGACCTCCGCGCCGGTCGCCGCCGGGGCCGGTTCCATTACTCCGACGAGCACGTCGCCCTCGATCTCGTGCAGGGCACGGTGCTCGCCGGCATGCGGAGCGTCCTCGAGGGCCGTCCGCCGAAGACGTACGCGAGCGCGATCGCGGTCGCCGTCCTGCGCGGCCTCGGCGTTCCGCCCGCGGAGGCCGAGGCAATCTCGGCGCGGCCACTGCCGCCCCTCGCGGCGCCCGCATCTGCGCCGCCGACGGGCCGCACGCGCCCGTCTCGACGCGCGCGGCGCTGAGCGCGTCTCCGCGCCCGCGCGTGCCGGGCGCGGCCCGATGCCCGCTGTGCGTCGGCGTCGGGCCTGCTACAAAGCCGCATGGCCGACGGCCCCGTCCCGCGCGAGGTCACGCAAGCGAAGCTCGACGCCCTCGCCGCGGCGACCCTTCGCCACACGCCGTCGCAGCGCTACACCGTCGCCGACCGCTTCGAGGAGAAGGCGCGGGCCCATCCCGACCGCCCCTTCGTCCCGTCGTGAGGAGATAAGGACGAAGTTTGGGGGCACCGGAGAAGGTCCGATAAGACTCGATTACGTCAACCCAGCGCTAATGCCGACTACCGACTCCCGAGCCAGGTTCCGCGATCGCCTGGCAGTCAGA
>JADLHM010000139.1 GCA_020848745.1 Deltaproteobacteria bacterium
AGCGCCGCGTCGGCGACCTCGCCCGGATCCATCATCACGCCGAAGCGGCGGGCGCGGTCCATGTCGACGACGGTCGGGTCGTAGAGGCCGGTGTCGGTGGCGCCGGGGGCGAGCGTGGTGACGGTGACGCCGTAGGGCGCGAGCTCGGAGCGCAGCGCCGCCGCGAAGGTGCGGAGATACGTCTTGGTGCCGCCGTAGTAGGCGATGCCGGGGAACGCGCGCCACGCGGAGATGCTCGACGTCAGCATGATGCGGCCCCGCCGCCGCGCCCGCATGTCGCGCGCGAAGAGCGTGCACAGGAGCGACGGCGTGACGACATGCAGCTGGAGCATCACGTTCGCCTTCGCGGGCTCGGCGTCGGCCACCTCGCCGAAGAAGAACATGCCGGCGTTCACGACCAGCACGTCGACGTCGACGCCGAGCGCGCACACCGCGGCGTGCAGCTCGCCGGCGGACTCGGGGCGCGCGAGGTCGCAGACGACGGGGTGCACGAGCGTCCCGTGCGCGACGAAGATCTCGCCGGCGATCGCGTCGAGGCGCTCGCGGTTCTCGCTGACGAGGACGAGCGCGTAGTCGCCGCGCGCGGCGAGGCGGCGCGCGATCTCGCGCCCGATGCCGGAGCACGCGCCGGTGACGACGGCGCAGAGCGGCGGTGCCACCCTGGATGCCTCCGCGCTACTCGTAGAGTTTGACGACCTTCACCTTGCCGGGGAAGGCCTGCACGCAGAGGTCGCAGAGCGTGCACTCGTCGAGGTTCTCGTCGACCATGCGGAGGCTGCCGTCCTCCTTCTGGGCGAAGATGTTCACCGGACATACCTCGGTGAGCTTCTTGGCGACCGCGGCATCCTTCGATGCTGCCGCGTCCACCTGGACATCGATGAACATGCCGTTCGGCATCGCGCCGTCCTCAGTGCCCCGCCTTGGCGAGACGCTCTTTCACGAGCCCCGGGATGTCCTCGATGCGCTCGGCGACCGAGATCCCGGCGGCGTACATGCGCTCGATCTTGTCGGCGGTGGTGTCGGCCTTGCCCTCGACGATCGTGCCGGCGTGGCCGAAGCGCATGCCGGGCATCTCGTCCATGAAGCGACCGGCCATGAAGGCGATGATCGGCAAGCGTGACTTGTGCTCGCGCACCCAATCGGCGAGCTCGGCTTCCATGCGGCCGCCGGGCTCGGAGTAGATGGCGATCGCCTTGGTCTCGGGATCGGCCTCGAAGAGCGGCATGAGCTCGGCATAGGTCGAGCCGATGATGGCGTCGCCGCCGATCGACACGCAGGTCGACTGGCCGAGAGCCGCCGCCGAGAGGGTGTTGGCGATCTCGGTCGTCATGCCGCCGGAGCGCGACATGATCCCGATCGGGCCCTTCTTGAACGCGCGCCGGACGTTCACCGCCGGGCCGCCGAGGCCGCCCATCTTGGCTTCGTCGGGCGAGAGCACGCCGAGGCAGTTCGGGCCGATGATGCGGGCGCCGCGGAGCTTCGCGAGCTCGACCATCTGCGCCACGTCGGCGCGGGGAATGCGCTCGGTGACGATGACGATCAGCTTCACCCCCGCCTCGATGGCCTCGAAGACGGCGTCCTTGGTGAACTTCGGCGGCACGGTCACGATCGAGCCGTCGACGGGCTGCTTCGCGGTGATGTCGCGCACGCAGTCGTAGACCGGAACGCCATAGACGTCGCGCCCCGCCCGGCCCGGGGTCACGCCGCCGACGATCCTGGTGCCGTAGTCGAGGCCTTCGCGGGTCAGGTTCACGGCCTCGCGGCCGGTGATGCCCTGGATGATGACGGTGGTGTCCTTGTTGATGAGGATCGACATACGGTGGCCCGGGGGCCGCGGCGCGGCCGGGTTGAAGTACATGCCGCCCCCGCGACCGTCAAGCCGCGCGGCCGCGCGTGTCGCCGTCGCCGGAGCCGCGCGGCCGCACGCGCTCCCGGATCGCGCCGCGCCTTGACGTCGCACGATGCGGCGTGCCATGGCACGCTACCGTAGTGCCGTAGTCCACAAGCTCAGTGCCGTAGTCCCCAACCTTTCGAACACCCACACAGGAGGAGTCCAGCCCATGAAGCTCGCCCCATTTGCCGCGATCGCGCTCGGTGCGCTGATCGCCGCGCCTCTCGTCCACGCCGCCGACCAGACGATTCTCGGTTCCGGTTTCCAGGCAAAGAATCCGGCCAGCCCCGACAAGCGCAAGGTGCAGGTGAAGGCCAAGGAGAAGGGCAGCCCGAACACCATCGTCGGCAACCCCGCCGTGAACGGAGCGACCCTCACGATCAGCGCCAACGGCACGACTCCGAGCCAGCAGGTCTTCAATCTGCCCCAGGGCACGAACGCGGCCGGCAAGCCGTTCTGGAGCGGCGACGCCGTGAAGGGCTTCAAGTACAGCGACTCGAAGGGCGAGCAGAGCCCGGTCAAGAAGGTGCAACTGAAAGCGAAAAACGGCGTGTTCTCGCTCCAGGCCCAGGCGAGCGGCAAGATCCAGCCCTTGAACGTGACGCCGCCCAACATCGGCTCCGACGCCTGCGCGCTCCTCGCGATCGGCGGGGGCGGCGACTCCTACAGCGTGAAGTTCGCGGCCGGCGACGGCACCATCATCAACAAGACCACCAAGGAGTACTCGCACAAGAAGGTGGCGACGGAGGGCACCTGCGTCCCGACGCCGACCTGCAGCGACGGCATCCAGAACCAGGGAGAGAGCGACGTCGACTGCGGCGGATTGAACTGTCCGGCGTGCCCGCCCGGCGACAGCTGTGTCACCCACACTGACTGCACGAGCGGCGTCTGTTCCTCCGGCCTCTGCCAGGCGCCGACCTGCTCCGACGGCGTCCAGAACCAGGGAGAAACCGGCGTCGACTGCGGCGGGCCGTGCTCGGGCTGCGGCATCGGCGGATCCTGCGTCGCCAACGGCGATTGCCAGAGCGGCTTCTGCACGGGCGGGCTCTGCAAATGCCCCAACCAGGCCTACACGTTCACGGTGAACAGCAACGTGGGTGGCCCCTTCGACTCGGCCGAGTGGCCGGGCGGCACGGCGAACCAGTCGGCCGTGCCCGGTTGTAGCGTCACGATCAACCGCCCGAACAACAACATCGACTTGACCTGTTCGCTCGCAGCGCCGTTCTCGATCAACGCCTTCTCCGGCTACTCCAACTGCTTCGGGAACGGGGGCGAGGACGGCGACGGCTGCCAGCCGGTCTCGTGTCCGCCCTTGGGTATCGGCTCGTGCTGCAACACGCGGCCGTCGTGCTCGGCGGCGCTGAACGGCTCGGGATCCGCGCAATACTTCGTGCAGTGCCTGCAGTAACGCGCGGGCGGGTCGCCTGACTCGCTCCCGTGAAGCCGGCCCGCCCCGTTCGCTCGGGGCGGGCCGTTTCTTTTCCTGGCTCGGCGGCGGCGACGCGGCCGTGCGCCTGGCGCAAGTCGCCGCCTTCGAGCGCATCGTCGTGCTCGTGATCGCCGCCGAGTACTGGTGTCGGGGCCTCGCGCGCTGGCAGGATCTCTCGCCGGCCTACGTCGCGAGCCTCGGCGCCGCGACGCTGCTCTGCCTCGCCGCGCTCCTCACGCGCTGGCGCCGGCCGGCGCTCCTCGTGCTCGGCCTCGTCCACGCCTTCGTCGTGTGGCGCGAATTCCCGGCGGCCGGAAACCACGCCTATCTCGAGGTGATGCTCTGCCTGCTCGGCGCCTTCCTCGACCCGCGCGACGAGGTGGAGCGTACGCTGTACGTCGCGACGGCGCGCTGGCTCGCGGTCGTGATCTTCTTCTTCTCGGGCGTGCAGAAGCTCGCTCACGGCTACTACTTCCACGCCGAGTACTTCGGGTTCTCGCTCTGGATCGAGTCGTTCCGCACGCTCTTCCGCTGGCTCCTGCCGGCCGACGAGTACGCCCGCCTCACCGCCTTCACGGGCGCGCCCGGGGACGGGCCGTATTTCGTGCGGAGCCCGCTCGTCGTCGCCGTCTCGAACCTCACGTGGATCGCCGAGATCGCGCTCCCCGCGGCGCTTCTCTGGCGGCCGACGCGCCCGTTCGCCGTGGCGGCGGCGGTCGCGCTCATCTTCGCGATCGAGCTCGCGGCGCGGGAGGTGTTCTTCGGGCTCCTCTACGTCAACCTGATCCTGCTCTTTCTCGAGAGCGACCTGCACCAGCGGCTCGTCGCGCCGGTCGCGCTCGTGCTGGCGTCCCTCGTGGCGGTGCGCGCGGGCTGGCTCCCCGCGCTGGTGTTCTACTGATGCCGGCGCGCGCCAAGGCCGCGATCCTCGGCGCCGCGCTCGTCGCGCTCACCCTCTGGCCGCTCGCGCACATCGGCCTCGTGCGCCGCTACGACGTGAACCCGTGGAAGCTCGCGGGCTGGGGCATGTACTCGGCGCCGCGCTCGCGCTCGCTTGGCATGGAGGTGTTCGGCCGGCCGCGCGGCGGCGGGCCGCTCGCGCACATGGCCGAGCCGCCGCCCACCGTGCGCGACGAGGCGAGCCGCTATCTCGAGCGCCATCGCTGGCTCCGGCGGCTGGCCCGCCCGGCGGCGCTCGCCGCCGCGGTCGCCGCCGCCGAGCCCGGCTGGGACGAGATCACGATCGCCGTCTTCGAGCCCGAGCTCGACCGCACGAGCGGCATGATCGTCCTGCGCGCGCTCGTGCACCGCTACACGCGCGACGTCCGCGGCGTCGCGTACGCCGGCGAGGTCGACCCGTGGCGCGCGGGCCTGCCGCCGCCGTTGCTCCTACAACTCACGCCCTCGCGCTGATCGCGCACCGCCACGCGCGCCGGCCGCTCAGGGCGCGGGCGCGCAGTACGTCATCGCCTTCTCGCGCCCGCCCACCCGCGCGGGAGGCGCGCCGTTCACGAGCAGCTCGCGTTGCCGTCGTCGCCGTCGTCGAAGAGGTCGCAGTCGCGCGTGAGGCCGTCGGCGGCGTTCAAGAGAGCGCAGACGCGGCAGCGGATGCGCCCGTCGAAGCACACGCGGAACGCGCCGGCGTCGCCGGTACCGCAGCCGGGAAACGCCGCGTCGAGCGCGACCGCGCCCGCGACGCACTTCGACTCGACGACGCTCGCGACGTACGCGGCGCAGCGCTTGGCGATCGTGCCGCCGCTCGGGTCGGGCTGCTCGGCGCCGGTGCCGAGGCACGCATCCCGGAGCTCGGCCGCCGTCCGTACGAAACCGCGCTTCAACCCCTCCTTCTTGCAGCGATTGAAACCGGAGAGGCGCGCGTCGACGCAGCCCCGCATCGCCTTCAGCACGGCGCCCTGGCACGCGCGGACGTTCGCCGTCGCGACGAAGGCGCTCTCGGGCGTCGGCCCGAAGAGATCGCCGACCACCGCACCGCACGCGGCGACCGTGAGCGCGGGCGGTGCCGTGATGCTCGGCGGCCCGAACGTCGGGGGTACACCGCCGCACTCCCGGTCGGCCTTGAGGAGCGCCTGCGCAACCGCTTTCGGTGCGAGCGCCGCCGCACAATCGGCGACGCTCTGCGGGCCGAGAAGGCCGTCGGCGGCGTAGCCGGCGCAGGCGCGCAGCTGCTTGCTCGTCGCGAGCGCGACCTTGCGGACGCCGGCGTTCACCGCCTGGATGCATGCGCTGTCGGCCGGCGTCGCGAATTGCGCTCCGGCCGGCGCCGGCATGCCGAGCGCCAGCACGCCCGCGACGATGAGCTTCAGGGATTGCACTGCACGAAGTAGCGCGCGCTGCCCGAGCCGTTGAGCGCCGCGGAGCACGACGGCCGCGTATCGCAGCACGAGCCGATGCCGGCCGGCGGGCACGAGACCGGCTGGCAGCCGTCGCCGTCCTCGCCGCCGGTCCCGAAGCAGCTCGAGTAGCCGACGGCGGAGTTCACGGAGAAGTGGTTCGAGAGGCTGCACACGAGGTCGATGTTGCCGCCCGGACGGTTGATGGTGACGCTGCAGCCGGGTGCCCCCGCGAGGCTCGCGGTGCCGCCCGGCCACTCGGCCGAGTCGAAGGGGCCGCCCGAGTTGCTGTTCATGGTGAAGGTGAAGGTCTGGCTCGGGCACTTGCAGAGTCCGCTCGTGCAGAAGTTCGAGACGCAGTCGCCGGCGATCAGACAGTGCTGGTTCACGGCGCAGTCCGGACACGCCGCGCCGCCGCAGTCCAGATCGGTCTCGGCGCCGTTCTCCACGCCGTCGACGCAGGTCGGCGCCTGGCAGAGCTCGTCGAAGCAGACGCCGCTCTGGCAGTCGGCGCCGGAGAGGCAGGCGTCGCCGGTGCCGCAGTCGGCGCACGCCGGACCGCCGCAATCGACGTCGGTCTCGCCGCCGTTCTTCACGCCGTCGGTGCAGCTCGGCGCCTGGCAGACGTTCGCGACACAGACGCCGGAGCCGCAATCGCCCGGGACGAGACAGCCGCCGCCGTTCGCGCAATCGGGGCACGCGGGGCCGCCGCAGTCGACGTCGGTCTCGGCGCCGTTGTCGACGCCGTCGGTGCACGCCGGCGCCTGGCACGTGCCGCTCGTGCAGACGCCGCTCTGGCAATCCGCCGCGACGCCGCACGCGTCGCCGTCGCCGCAGGGCGCGCACGGGCCGCCGCAATCGACGTCGGTCTCCATGCCGTTCGGAACGCCGTCGGCGCAACTCGGGGCCTGGCAGACGTTGCCGGCGCAGACGCCGCTCTGGCAGTCGCCGCCGCTCGCGCAGCCCTCGCCGTCGGCGCAGCCGGGACACGTCCAGCCGCAGTCGACGCCGGTCTCGTTGCCGTTTTCGATGCCGTCGTTGCAGGCCGCGGCCTGGCAGACGTTCCCGGCGCAGACCTGGGTCGTGCAGTCGCTCGCCGCCGCGCAACCCTGGCCGGGATCGCACGCCGGGCATGCGCCGCCGCCGCAGTCGACGCCCGTCTCGCCGCCGTTCCCGATGCCATCGCTGCAGCTCGGCGCCTGGCAAACGCCGGCGCCGCAGACCCCGCTCGTACAGTCGCCGTTGCCGTCGCAGTCCTCGCCGTCGGCGCAACCGCCGCAGGCCGAGCCGCCACAGTCGACGTCGCTTTCGTCACCGTTCTGCTGACCGTCGGTGCAGCTGGCTGGGGCACAGACCCCGGCCGTGCAGATGCCGGAGAGGCAATCGCTGGCGCTCGCGCAGCCCGAGCCATCGCCGCAGGCGCCGCACGCGCCGCCGCCACAGTCGACGCCGGTCTCGCCCCCGTTCCGCACGCCATCGGTGCAGCTCGGGCACGCAGTCGGAACGCCGCGCTTCGCCTTCAGCCGATAGCCGCTCGACGTCACCTGGTGGTCGACGACGCTGCCCGCCGAGACCGCGTACTTGGTGCAGAAGCGGGCGGTCGCCGGCCCGGCGGCGTTCTCGAGGGTGAAGACGACGAGGATGCCGCCCACACCGGGCGCCTGCGAAAGGTCGATGCCGCCGAGACCCTTGGCGGAGAGCTGCGCCAACTTGCCCGCCTTCACCATGGCGGCGTTCACGACGGTCGGACCGGCGGGCGCGATCTTGTTCTTATACTTCGCCTGCGACGGCGTGACGCTCGCCCAGGGCGGAGGAGCCGTGAGCACGCTCCTGTTGCCCGGCGCGTCGACGTAGAAGACCTCGAGCCTCCCCGTCAGCTGCGCCGGCGTCGCCGCCGGACCGAGGTGCACGTCGACGCCCTTCTGCACCGACTTCACCCGCGCCGTCGCCGAAAAGAGCTTCTGCTGGAGCTGGAGCGACGTGCCGGACACGCCGACGTCGGAGGCCGACGCCGCGGCCGGAAGCGCGGCGATCGCGAGCGCCGCGAGCAGCGGAGCGAACGAGCGATGCATGCGGAGCCTCCTCATTGCAGACACTGGACGAAGTAGCGGGCGCTCCCCGAACCGTTGAGCGCCGCCGAGCACGACGGCCGGCCGCTGCAGCACGACGGCACGCCGGCCGGCGGGCACGAGTCGGCCTGGCAGCCGTCGCCGTCCTCGCCGCCCGCGCCGAAGCAGTTGGCGTAGCCGTGCCACCCCTGCACCGAGAACGGCGACGCGAGCGTGCAGGCGAGGTCGATATTGTTGCCCGGCCGGTTGATGGTGACGTCGCAGCCGGGCGACGCGGCCTGGCTCGCGGTTCCACCCGGCCACTCGGCCGAGTCGAAGACGCCGCCGGTGTTGCTGGCGATGCTGAAGGTGAAGAGGCGGTCGCCGCAGGTGCAGTGCGCGCCGTGGCAGGAGGTCGAGGTGCAATCGGCGTTCTGCCCGCACACCTTGCCGAGCCCGCAGGTCGAGCACGTCCCGCCGCCGCAGTCGACGTCGGTCTCGATGCCGTTCTTCACGCCGTCGGTACAGGTCGGCGCCTGGCACACGCTCCCCGCGCAGACGCCGCTCTGACAATCCGCCGCGCCGTTGCAGCCGCCGCCGGTGTCGCACGGGAGGCAACGGCCACCGCCGCAATCGATCCCGGTTTCGGCGCCGTTCTCGACGGTGTCGGCGCAGTTCGGGACGCGGCAGAAGCCGTTCGTGCAGACGCCGCTCGGGCACTCCGAGCCAACCGAGCAGGTCGGCTGGCAGAGGCCGCCCGAGCAGCCGCCAACGGCGCAATCGGTATGGAGGAAGCACCCCGACCCGACCGGACACCCGGAGCATCCACCGCCGCCGCAGTCGATCGCCGTCTCACCGCCGTTCTTCACGCCGTCGGCGCACGTCGGGGGCTGACAGGCGCCGTCGAAGCAGACGCCGCTGATGCAGGTCGCGCCCGAGGTGCAGGCGGACTCGAGGTTCGCGAAGATCGAATAGTATTGCCCGACGCGCGAGACCTCGACGCCGGTCAGGCTCAGGCCGAAGAACTGCGGCAGCGGGAACGCTTGTAGCGCCCCCGCGAGATCGGGGAGGAAGCCAGCCAGGACCGACGGCAGGAACGACTGCAGCGTGACCTCGTTGATACCGAGCGGGTTCGCGAGGAGCGCGATCGTCACGTCCTCGGGCGCCGGCGGCTCAAGCACGAAGCCGATGCCGCCCGGCTGGAACGCGAGCTGGAGGCCGACCCGCGCGTCGGCGGCGAGCGCCAGGTGCACCGTCTCGGTCGGGAGCCCGATGTTCTGCACGAACTCGGCGCGGATGTGCGCCATGCGGATCTCGCCGAGCTCGCCGGCGGGGCCGGCGTTGCCGGTCAGGATCGGCGCCAGCGTCGGCGCGATGCGGATCGCGATCGGCGTCGCGGGCGGCAGCACCCCGAGCTCGGGGAAGATCGCCGCGAAGAGCCCGGCCGTGAGCTGCACCGGGCCGGCGCCGAGGTCGATCTCGGTGATCGTGCTCTGGAGGAGGCCGTTCTCGATCTGGCCCCGCAGCAGCTGGTTGAAGCCGGAGGTCGAGATCGCGAAGCCGATGCCGTAGGGCAGGCTCTGGACCGGCGTCCCGTTCGGGAAGGTCGGGAACGCCTCGGGCACGTGGAGGCTCGCCGGCAGGATCGGCGCCAGCGGATGCGGCGACGGCGTCGTGGCGCGGATGTTCACGGCCATCGTGACCCCGGTCGGGCTCTCGGTGATGGCGGTGAAGGGCGCATCGAGGTCGATGCCGAGCCCGGCACCGACCGGTCCCGCGATGTCGACGCCCGCGAGCGCAGTCTCGATGGCGCCCGCGATCGGCGTATTCCCGCTCGCGTCCGTCTGATTGAGGAAGCTCTCCATGCCGTCGGCGAAGAGCGCGCCGAGGTCGCCGATCGCGCTCCCGATGAGCGCCTCCTCGAGGTCGCCGAGGAGTCCATCGCAATCGCTCGTATAGGTGAGGCCGGCGATGCCGACGCTGATCGGCGACAGCTGCGTCACGTCGACCTTGGTCGGCTGCGGTACGAGCGGCGCGAGATCGAAGGCGCCGCTGATGGTCGTGGTCGGCACGACGAGGTGGAGCTCGCAGTGGAGCGGGATGCCCGACGCGTTGTCGATGTTCGCCGTGACCCGCAGGTTCTGGAGCTCGAAGACGCCCTGTACCGCACCCGGCGTCGCATCGAGGGCGATGGCCACTCCCCCGAGGCTCGGCGGCGGGGTGCCGCTGATGCTGACGTCGACGGAGCCGAGGCAGAGCGCGCCGAGTGGCGCGTAGCAATAGTCGTCCTTCACGATCGTCCCCGCTGCCATGAAGGTCGCGGGATCGATGTCGAGCAGCGTCGTCGCGACCGGCTCGATCGCGTCGAAGCCGTCGTCCGTGATGCGCATGCCGACGGCGTCGGGCGAGTAGGCGCCGTTGGCGACCGACGCCCCCGCGATCACGACGACGCGGTCGTACGCGATCCGGCCGTCGGAGATGCGCCGCAGCTTCGCGTGGAAGGGGTTGAAGATCGTCGCCGCCGCGAGCGGCAGCGACGTGCTGAACGTGCCGTCCGACTGCAGCGGCACCGCGATGCCGTTGATCTCGAGATCGGCGTTGGCCGGCGTGACGCCGGTCGTGTGACCGCTCACCACCACGTTCGACGCCTGCGAGAAGACCCCGTGGACCGGCGCGTCGATCACCAGCACGAGCGGCTGACAGGCGGGGCAGCTCGGGCCGCCGCAGTCGACGTCGGTCTCACTGCCGTTCTTCACGCCGTCCATGCAGGTCGGCGTCTGGCAGGTGCCGGCGAGGCAGTTGCCGCTGTCGCAATCGTCACCGACCGCGCAGTGGTCGCCGTTCGGACAGAGCTGGCACGCGCCGCCGCCGCAATCGACGTCGGTCTCGGCGCCGTTCCGGATGCCGTCGTCGCACGGGGCCGGGGTGCACGTCCCGTTGGTGCAGAGGCCCGAAAGGCAGTCGCTGCCGGTGGCGCACCCGTCGCCGACCACGCACGCCGGACACGCCGGCCCGCCGCAATCGACGTCGGTCTCGAGGCCGTTGCGCTGGCCGTCGTCGCAGGCGGCGGGCTCGCAGGCGCCGGCGACGCACATGCCGCTCTGGCAGTCGGCGGCGACGCCGCACGCTTGGCCGTCGCCGCACGCGGCGCAGGCGCCGCCGCAGTCGACGTCGGTCTCGCTACCGTTCCGGACGCCGTCGCCGCAGCTCGGGCACGTCGCCGGCACGCCCTTCTTCAAGGAGAGCGTCACCCCCGTCGGCTTCGACTTGTAGACGACGCGGCTGCCGTCGGCCGTCGCGTAGCGCGTGCACATGCGGTGCGTGGAGCCGTCGGAGGCGTTGTGGACGGTGAGGACGGTGATCACGCCGCCCGGGCCGGGCGGTGACGAGAGGTCGATGCCGCCGACGCCCTTCGCCGAGAGCTTCGCGCTCTTCCCGGCGACGATCTTCACGCTGCTCACGGCGGTCGGCCCGGCCGGCGCGAGCTTGTTCTTGTAGGTCGCGACGACGCCCGAGTTGCTGGTCCACGGGGCCGGCAGCGGCAGCGCGCCCTTGTTCTGCGGCGTGTCGGCGTAGAAGACCTCGAAGGAGCCGGAGACCTCGCCGAGCGGGCTGCTCGGACCGAACTGGCTCCCCGCGCCCGCCTGCGACGAGCGGAGCTTCGCGACGCCGCTCGCCGGGCGCACGCTCACGAGCGCGCTCTTGCCGGCGACCCCGACGTCCGCCGCGCGCGCGGAGGCCGCGCCGAGCACGAAGCCGGCGCACGCCGCGAGCGCCGCCGCCGTCGTCGATCGCGATCGCATCCGCGTGCGCCCTCCCCTTCGCCGTTCGGTCACGGGTTGCACTGCACGAAGTAGCGCGCGCTGCCCGAGCCGTTCAGCGCCGCCGAGCACGACGGCCGCCCCGTGCAGCACGAGCCGATGCCCAACGGCGGACACGAGACCGGCTGGCATCCGTCACCGTCCTCGCCGCCCGTCCCGAAGCAGTTCGCGTAGCCGTTCCAGCTCGCGACCGAGAAGCGGTTCGAGAGGCTGCAGACGAGATCGATGTTGCCGGCCGGCCGGTTGATGGTGACGTTGCAGACCGACGGCCCGTTCTGCGTCGCCGTGCCGCCCGGCCACTCGGCGGAGTCGAAGAGGCCGCCGCTGTTGCTGTTCACGGTGAACGTGAAGAGCTGCGCCGGGCACTTGCAGAGGCCGCCGTTGCAGGAACCGGTGAGACAGTCGCCGCCGACCAGGCAGAGCTGGTTCAGCGCGCAGTCGCCGCACGACGCTCCGCCGCAGTCGACGTCGGTCTCGGCTCCGTTCTTCACGCCGTCGGCGCACGTCGGCGCCTGGCAGACGTTGCCGGCGCAGACGCCGCTCGTGCAGTCGGCGCCCGAGAGGCAGCCGCCGCCCGCGCCGCAGTCCGGGCAGCCGCCGCCGCAGTCGAGGCCGGTCTCGCTGCCGTTCTGCACGCCGTCGGAGCAGCTCGGGTTCTGGCAGAAGCCGCCGGAACACACGCCGCTGCTACAGTCGCCGCCGACCGCGCACCCCTCGCCGGGATCGCAAGCGCCGCAGGTCGGACCGCCGCAGTCGACGTCGGTCTCGGCGCCGTTCTCGACACCGTCGGCGCAGGTCGGCGCCTGGCACACGGCGCCCGTGCAGACCAGGCTCGCGCAGTCGCCGGCGACCGCGCAGGTCTCGCCCGTCGCGCAGCCCGGACACGTGCCGCCGCCGCAGTCGACGTCGGTCTCGGCGCCGTTCTGGAAGCCGTCGACGCAGCTCGGCGTCTGACAGATGCCGGCGAGGCACGGACCGCCGGCGCAGTCGGAGTGGACGACGCACTGATCACCGTCGGGACAGCCCGGACACGTGCCGCCGCCGCAATCGACGTCGGTCTCGGCGGCGTTGCGCACGCCGTCCGCGCAGGTCGGCGCCTGGCAGACGCTCGCGGTGCAGACGCCGCTCGTGCAATCGCCGCCCGTGACGCACGCGCCGCCCGGGGCGCAGTCGGAGCACGTGCCGCCGCCGCAGTCGACGTCGGTCTCCGCGCCATTCCGTATGCCGTCGGTGCAGGTCGCCGCCTGGCAGAGATTGCCGGTGCAGACGCCGCTCGCGCAGTCCGCCGGCACGTTGCAGGCGCCGCCCGCGTCGCAGCCGGGGCACGCGCCGCCGCCGCAGTCGACACCGGTCTCGACGCCATTCTGCACGCCGTCGCTGCATCCCGGACCCTGGCAGACGTTCCCGGCGCAGACGTTGCTGTCGCAGTCGCCGGCCAGGTTGCACGTCTGGCCCGGCCCGCAATCGCCGCACGCGCCGCCGCAGTCGACGTCGGACTCGCCGCCGTTCGTGACGCCGTCGTCGCACGCCGGCGCCTGACAGACGTTGCCGGCGCACACGCCGCTCGCGCAGTCGGAGGCGAGCGCGCAGGCGCCTCCGTCGGCGCACGCGGGACAGGTGCCGCCGCCGCAATCGACGTCGGTTTCCGCGGCGTTCTCGATGCCGTCGTCGCAGGTCGGCGGAGCGCAGGGGGCGCAACTCTCACCGCCGCAGTCGATGCCGGTCTCGTGGCCGTTCAACGCGCCGTCGCTGCAGGTCGGGCAGGCCACGACGACGCCGCGCTTCAGCTGCAGCTTCTGGCTCGTGGCGCTCGCCTTGTGGCGCACGAAGCTCCCGGCGCTCACCGAATAGAGCGAGCACATGCGGTGCGTCTCGCCGTCGTTGGCGTTGGTGATCGTGAGGATCGTGAGGATGCCGCCGCTTCCCGGAGCCGCCGCGATGCCGATGCCGCCGAGTCCGAGCGCGCCGATGCCGGCACGGCTGCCATTTTTCACGTAGGCAGTCTTGACCGCGGTCGGCCCGCCGGGTGCGGCCGCGTTCTTGTACTTCGCCGTGATCGACTTGATGCTCGTCCACGGCGCGGGGATCTGGAGCAACGCGCGGTTGTCGGGGTCGTCGACGTAGTAGGCCTCGAACGTGCCGGCCACCTGCCCGGGGTTGGCACCCGTGCCCCAATGGACACCGAGCCCGCTCTGCACCGAGGAGAGCTTCGCCTTCCCCGTACCGGGATTCACCTGCAGGGACAGCTTCGAGCCGAGGACGGCCTCGTCGTGGGCCTCGACGCCGATCCCGAAGCCGAGGACCACGATCGCGGCGGCCGCCAGACACGTTCCGAACGTTCTCGTCATTCGCAGGTGCTCCGTGCGCATTGGGGGTGTCCTTTTCAGTCCTGCAGGCGGACGACGTTGGCCTTGTCCTGCGTGCCGCTGAGCGGGATCGCCTGGTCGAGGCCGTAGACCGGGAAGGCGAGGCTGCCGTTGGTGCCGGTCCACGCCGCGCAGCTGAGCGCGTTGCCGCGGCGGCTCGCGGTGCCGGTGCCGCCCTGCCGCATGTTGGTGATCGTGGTCGTCACCTGGCCGGTCGCGATCGCGACCTGCTGATCGGGGATCGTGCTCCAGTTGACGGTGTCGCAGTTGCTCGAGTCGCTCCCCGTCTCCGAGCTCTGCATCAGGACGCGGACGATCGCGGCGCCGGCGGGCGCGGCGCCGTCCGCCGACGTGTCGATCGTCAGCACGGGAGGCAACGCCGCGCCGGAGCCGTTGCTGTCGATCGAATACGTGGCGTTCGCGCGCGTCCCGCCGTCGCAGTCGACGAAGCTGTCGGCGCTGGTCGCGAACGCGGGGTCCTGGCGCAGCCGCCAGCACGCATACCCGTTCGCGAAGGACGTCGCCTTCTTGTCGCCGATCACGACCGGCGCGGCGAGGTTCAGGACCGCGCGGCCGCTCGCGTCGGGCGCACCGGCCGTCAGGGAGATGCTCGTTCCCGTCGACGATGCGGTCCCCCAGTCGGTGTTGTCGGTGCCGCAGCACTGGCCGCTCGAAGGCGGCTGGAGGAAGAAGCACGTCTTCCCCGCCGTGTCGCCGCAACCCGCGGGGCACGCGCCGATCGAGTTGCAGTTGTCGCCGTTGGCGATCGTGAACGTCCGCGTGCCGAGCGGCGTGGCCGTCACGGTCGGCGTCGGGGTACGCGTCGCGGTGGCGGTCGGCGTCGGCGTGGGCGTCGTGGTGGCGGTGGCCGGCGCCGTGAAGGTCGGGGTGGGCGTGGCGGTCGCCGTCGGCGTGTCGTCCGGAGTGAAGGTCGGCGTCGGACTCGCCGTGAGGGTGGGCGTCGGGCTGACGGTGGCCGTCGCCGGGATCGTCGCGGTGGGCGTCGCCGTGAGCACGGAGGAGGGGGTCGGCGTCGATCCGGGCGTCGGCGTCGCCGACGCGGGCGGATTGTAGACGGCGTCGAAGAGGACGTCGCCGGCGGCGTCCGCGATGTCCTCGAGGCACCCGATCTCGTCGGGCAGCGCCGCTCCGCAGCTCGCAAGATCCGCGAGCGTCGCGTTCGAGCAGCGGCCCGGGATCGTCTGGCTCAGCTTGAGTCGCGCCTTCTGCGCCTTGCCCTTCAGGTCGGCGCCGCGACAATCGAGGAGCGGACTCGTCGGCGGCTTCGCGAGATCCTTCAGGTACTGGCACTTGTGCTGCTCGCTCATGCGGGCGAGCGCGTACTTGAGGAGCCCCGCCTGGGCCGCCTTCTGGCACCCGAGCGCGAGCGTGCCGGCGCCGACGATCGGCGGCTCGGGAAACGTACCGTACGCGGTCTCGGCGGCGAGCGCCGCCTGATCGAGGGTGCGGCAGACGAGGCACGCGGCGACGCTCGCCGGGCCGCTGAAACCGCCGATCGCGATCGCATCGCAGGGCGCGGCGCAGAGATCGAAGCCGATCGCCAGCGGCGCGACGCCCGCGCCGGCGCACTTACCCTCGCCGATCACGTCGAGCTTGGCCGCGACCTTGGCGATCCTACCCTGCGCTTTCGGCGAGAGCTGCGCGTCGTCGTTGCAATCGACGGTCGCCGCGACGACGCCCTGCATGCGGCGCTCGTGACAGCGCGCCTTCTCGCGCAGGACCGTCGTCGCGAGCTTCCGCACGCCCGTCGCGAGCGCCTTCCGGCAGGCGGCTTCCGCGGACGTCAGAGCCGCGTCGCTCCGTTCCGCCACGACGAGGACGGCCAGCACGGCGCACACGAATACTACTGTGAGATTCTTCATCGGTCCTCTTGGGCGTACGGAGGGCGAGCGTCGAGCGGCACTCTCGGCGACGTCGAGCGCGTCCTTTTGGAGGGAAAGGCGCAGGGCGTCAAGACGCGGCGCGCGATCCCGGAGAAAGATTTTTCTTGACCCGCGAATGCTTTACCGGCATTCGGCGCTGGCCTCCGGCGCGACGGATCGGGGTGGAGCGCGCTGCCGGGCGCCCGAGGAATCGGCGCATCGCGCGCGCTTCCGGCGCCCCGGCGGAGGCGGGCGGATCGCCGCAGCGTTCCTCGTCGTCCACGGGCTCCCGGAGCGCGCGATCGCCATGCGAAATCGCACTCCGGGATCGCGGCCGACGTGCCGATATACCCCCGGTGGAGCGGCGGCAGGCAGACGGCCAGGTGGCCGCGCAGGCGCGCGAGAACATGGTCGCGGTCCTGCCTGCGATTGCCCTGATCTATGGCGTTCTCGGGGCCCTCTACGTCATCGCTCCGCCCCTCCACCCGGGGTGGCCGTACGCGGTCTCCACGCTGGGGGTCGCCGCGGCCCAGGGGCTGCTCGGGTGGTGGGTCCGCCGCGCGCCCCTCGCCGCCGTCCACGCGATCGGCTTCCTCGCGGCCATGCTCGCCGTGGCCCATGCGCTCTCGTTCGTCGCGCTGACGCGCGATCCGGCGCAGACGGTCGTCCTCATCATGGTGCTTCTCGGAGCCTCGTTCGAGATGCTGACGGGATGGGCGACGCTCGCGACGGTGGCCGTCGCACTCGCGGCCTGGGCCTGGATCGCCCGCGATATCCCGACGGCCGCCTTCGTGCACTGGATGGTCAACCTCGCGGCAACCGGGGCGCTCGGGCTCGTCATCACGACCGCCCGTACGCGCGCGATCCAGCGGCAGATCGCCGCCGACCGCGCGCTCCGCGAGAGCGAGGAGCGCCATCGCCTCGTCGTCGACGGCGCCTTCGACGCCATCGTCACCGTCGACACCGACCAGCGCGTGGTCGGATGGAACCCGCAGGCCGAGCGCGTCTTCGGGTGGGCCGCGAGCGAGATCCTCGGCCGCCGGATGGCGACGGACCTTCTCGCGCCCGAGCACCGGGCCGGCTACGAGCGCAGCGTCGAGCGGTTCCTCGCGACCGGCGACAGCCCCGCCCTCCACCACCTCATGGTCGTGACCGCCGTCCGCCGCGACGGCGGCACCTTCACCGCGGAGATGACGACCACGCCGATCCGCCGCGACGGCGGCTGGGTCTTCACCGCGTTCGTCCGCGACATCACCGACCGCAAGCGCGCCGAGGACGACTTGCTGCGCGCCAAGGAGGCCGCCGAAGCGGGGGCGCGCGTGAAGAGCGACTTCCTCGCCACCATGAGCCACGAGATCCGCACGCCGCTCAACGGCATCTTCGGAATGACCGAGCTCGCGCTCGACACGAGCGACGACGGCGAGCGTCGGGAGTTCCTGCAACGCGCGCGCGTCTGCGCCGAGACGCTCATGACCATCCTGAACGACGTGCTCGACTTCTCGCGCGTCGAAGCGGGACGGCTCGACCTCGAGCGCATCGCCTTCGACCCGCGCGACGTCGTCGACGGCGTGCTCGACACGCTTGCCGTCGAGGCCGACCGCAAGGGCCTCGAGCTGATCGGCTGCGTCGACGAGCGACTGCCCGCGGCGCTCGTCGGCGATCCCGGCCGCCTCCGCCAGATCCTGATCAACCTCGCGGGCAACGCGCTCAAGTTCACCGAGCGCGGCGAGGTCGTGATCCGGCTCGCGATCGCGCCGGGCGCCGGCGGCGCCCCCGCCGAAACGCCGCCGGCCGGCACGTCCGCCGACGGCGACGCGCCGGCGGAGCTGACGCTCTTCGCAACCGTCCGGGACACCGGCATCGGCATCGCGCCCGACAAGCAGCGCGCGATATTCGAGGCGTTCACCCAGGCCGACTCGTCGATGACCCGGCGCTTCGGCGGAACGGGGCTCGGCCTCGCCATCTCGCAGCGCCTCGTGAAGCTCATGGGCGGAACGATCGGGGTGGACAGCGTGCCGGACGCCGGCAGCCGCTTCTGGTTCACCGCGCGTCACGGCGTCGGCGGACCGCCGATCGCGACGGCGATGCCCGCTCTGCACGGCGCCTTCGTGTCGGTGATGAGCTCCAACGCGGCCAGCGCGCGGCACCTCGAGCACACGCTGCGCGCGGCGGGGGCGCGCGCGCTCGTCACGTCGACGATCGGCGAAACGCTCGCCGAGCTCCACGCCACCCGCGCGCACGGCGAACGCTTCGACGCCTTGGTGATCGACCTCCCGAGCGACGTGCGCGAGACGCCCTGGCACCTCGCCATGCTCGAGCGCGAGCACGCCGACCTGCCGCCGCTCGTCGTGCTGGCGCCGACCGCGGCACGCGGCGAGCTGCTCCGGGTCGGGGGCATCCGGCCCGAGCTGCTCTCGAAGCCGGTCAAGACGCGCGCGCTGCTCGCCTGCCTCGCGGGGATGCGCGCGTCGGCGACGGGCGGCGTGTCGTCCGCCCGTCACTGACGCGCGCCGCCCCGATTACTGGCACATCGCGTTCACGCAGTTCAGCGGATTCGGGCAGACGCTCGCGCAGGCGCCGCAGTTGTTGTTGTCGGACAGCGTGTTCACCTCGCAGCCGTCCACCGGAATCCCGTTGCAGTCACCGAACCTGGCCATGCACTGACCGCCGAGGCGAGGAAGCGAAATCGGCGGCGTGCGCCCGCCGCCGGCTTCCGCTACGGTGGCCGCGATGGCGCGCCTACCGAAGATCGCCGGCGAGCTCGGCATCGGGTCCATCCGCCGGCACATCTTCCTCTGCTGCGACCAGACCAAGCCGAAGTGCAGCGAGCGGGCCGACAGCCTCGCATCGTGGGCGTTCTTGAAGGCGCGATTGAAGGAGCTCGGCCTGGTCGGAAAGGGCGGCGTCTACCGCACGAAGGCCAACTGCCTGCAGGTGTGCCAGGATGGACCGATCGCCGTCGTCTATCCGGAGGGGACCTGGTACCACTCCTGCACGCCCGCGGTGCTCGAGCGCATCATTCAGGAGCACCTGATCGGCGGGCGCCCGGTCGAGAAGTACGTGTTCGCGACGCGCCGCCTGCCGGAGCCCTCGACGCCCTGAACCGCTCGGAGCGCACGCCGGCGCGCACCGCACCGACCCGGAACGTCACGGGCGAGCTCACCAGTCTCATGGCCCATTGGCCGTCGCATCATGACGATGATACGCTCGCTTCATGAGCCGGCCGTTGCAGGTCTATCTCGAAGACGACGACCTCGACCGTCTCGATGCCTGGTCGCGCGCACGCGGCTGGACGAAGTCCCAAACGATCCGCGCCGCCGTTCGCGCGCTGTTGCGGTCGGAAACCCGCGACGATCCGCTCCTGACCGCGAGCGGCATGATCGATGGCTTGCCCTCGGATCTCAGCGAACGCTTCGACGAGCACCTCGGCGCGACCTTCGTCGCCGAACGCGCCCCCGCGTACCATGGCAAGACGAGAACGGCGCGGAAGCGTCCTGGTCGATAGTGGCGCCTGGATCGCGTTGTTCAGCGCCCGCGACCAACACCACACCGACGCGGACGATCTCTTCCGGCGAGCCGTACGGGAGCAGACGCCACTCCTGACCACGAATCTCGTTCTCGCCGAGGTGCACCGGCTGCTTCTGTTCCGCGCGGGCATCCCTGCCGCCGCGACCGCCATCGACCGCATCGAAGCGAGCCCGCGCGTGCGCATCGTCTTTCCGACCGCTTCCCATCACGCGGCCGCACGCGGCTGGATTTCCCGTCTCGGCGACCAACGGATCACGTACACCGACGCCGTCAGCTTCGCCGTGATGGAGTCCGAGCCATGCGCGGCCGTGCTGGGCTTCGATCGCGACTTCGCCCTCGCCGGATTCCGCTTCTGGGGCCGGATGCGATCGCCGCGGTGAGCACGATCGCCGCGGCTCCCGCACGACGCCGCAGTTCCCCCCGGATCACCAGATCGCGTCTCGAGACGCCTCTGACTTTCGCTTTGGACCCGGTTGCGGTACCAGGGGAACCGGGTCGATGCGCGACACCGTCTTCATCCACACCAACCGGAAGCAACGTCTCGGCGCCCTGGTGTCGGCGTACTCGCTGACGTCGCGCTCCAAGACCCCCGACGCCTTCGACGTTCGCATCATCTGGACCGACGACTATCCCTTCATCAAGGAGCGCGACGGCCAGGCGTACCTCCGCGACGGCCGCAAGGTACTCTGGGTCGAGGACGATCTGCAGTCGTTTCCGCCGCTCCGTTTCGAGCCGCCGCGCCTCATGGGGTACGAGGGCCGGGCGGTCGTGGTGGACCCCGACGTGTTCGCGGTCGGCGACGTCGCCGAGCTGTTGCGGCGCGACATGCGCGGACACGGCGTGCTCGCCAAGCGCATGCCGGCGGGCGGACGGAAGCCCGGACACTGGGCGTCGAGCGTGATGCTCCTCGACTGCGCCAAGCTCCGCCACTGGAACGCCGCGCAGGATTTCGCGAAGCTCTTCGCCTTCGAGCGCGACTACGACCAGTGGATGTGGCTCCTGCTCGAGCCGCCCGGGCTGGTGGGCGAGCTCGAGGAGCAATGGAACCACTTCGACACGCTCGACGCGACGACGAAGCTCATCCACAACACGCACCGCCGTACGCAGCCGTGGAAGACCGGCCTGCCCGCCGACTTCACCCCGCGCGGCCGGCATCTCGATGCCTACTCGCGGTCGTTCTTCATCCGCGCGCTGGCGCGTCTGCGCGGCGAGCACGGGGGGCCGCGTGGCACGTACAAGCAGCATCCCGATCCCAGGCAGGAGCGCTTCTTCTTCGGCCTGCTCCGCGAAGCGCTCGCCGCAGGCGCGTTCCCGTTGTCGGTCGTGGAGGAGGAGATCCAGCGCCGCCACGTCCGGCCCGACGCGCTCGCGCTCGTAAACGCCGCGGGCGCGACGGCCGCGTCGGTCTGACCGCATTTCTCACCAGGTCCACGTCGCGAGAGCGTCAAGCGTGCGCCAGATCGGGCCGAACGGAGCGCCGAGCGACGCAGGCGGACTGGACAGTCCGTTGAGGAGCGAGGCGCGAGTACGGCCTGAG
>JADLHM010000140.1 GCA_020848745.1 Deltaproteobacteria bacterium
CAGCTGCACCTCTGGTAGCAGCGCCCTTCAGGGCGCTCACAGGGCCGCTCGTGAGCGGCCAACATTCCAGCCGCTTTGAGCGGCTCACTCTTCAAATTCCCCCGGCTTTGCCGGGGGATCATTAACGCTCGCGGCGAACGGACGCGACTCCGGGCGGCGTCGCTGGCAGGGCGGGGCCTCTGCCGGTACAAAGGTCGGATGCTCACGATCGCGAACGTCACCAAGGCCTTCCGGGGGCAGAAGATCCTCGACGGGGTGAATTGGTTCGCGCCCGAGCGTACCTGCATCGGTCTCACCGGAATGAACGGGGCGGGGAAGTCGACCTTGCTCCGCATGATCGCGGGTCAGATGGAGCCGGACGGCGGTGAGATCGTCCTCCCGAAGGGCACGACCGTCGGCTATCTCCCGCAGGAGGTGGTCGGAGTCTCGGGCCGGACCGTCATGGCGGAGGCACTCGACGCGTTCGCGGACCAGCACGCGCTCGAGGCCGAGTGCCGGCGGCTCGAGGACGCCCTGGCGCAGGCGCCGACGACCGGACCCGAGCACGACACGTTGATGGCGGCCTATCACGACGTGCGCGAGCGCTTCGACGCTTCGGCGCGCTACGACCTCGAAGCCGAGACCGAGCGCGTGCTGAACGGCCTCGGGTTCCGCAACGAGGACTTCGGCCGCGACGTCGGAACCTTCAGCGGCGGCTGGCAGATGCGGCTCGCGCTCGCGAAGCTCCTCCTGCGTCGCCCGCGGGTGCTCCTCCTCGACGAGCCGACCAACCACCTCGACCTCGAGGCGCGCACCTGGCTCGAGGAGTTCCTGGCGTCGTGCGAGTCCCTCGTCATCCTCGTCGCGCACGATCGCTACTTCCTCGACGTTTGCGTGCAGCGCATCACCGAAGTCTCGCGCGGCCGTCTCACCGACTACACGTGCAACTACACGCGTTACCTGGAGCAGCGCGAGGAGCGGCGGACCCAGGAGGCCGCCGCGTACGCCGAGCAGCAGGAGGAGATCGAGCGCGTCGAGGCGTTCATCCGGCGCTTCCGCTACCAGGCCTCGAAGGCGACCCAGGTGCAGAGCCGCGTGAAGCAGCTCGAGAAGATGGAGCGGCTCGCACCGCCCGACGGACACGAGCGGCGGGTGACGATCCGCCTGCCGGAGCCGCCGCGGAGCGGCCGCATCGTCGTCGGCGTGGAGGGGGCAGTGAAGCGGTACGACGATCTCGAAGTGTACGGCGGCGTCGACGTGGCGATCGAGCGCGGTACGAAGGTCGCGCTGGTCGGTCCGAACGGGGCCGGAAAATCGACGCTCCTCAAGATGCTGGCGGGCGTCGAGCCGCTCACCGACGGGAAGCGCACGGCGGGCCACAACGTGCGGCTCGCGTACTTCGCGCAGGACCAATCGGCGGTGCTCGACCCGACGAAGACCGTGCTCGAGGAGATGATGGCGGTGACGCCCGTCGAGATGGTGCCGCGGGTGCGCGACCTCCTCGGCGCCTTCCTCTTCAGCGGCGACTCGGTGGAGAAGCCGGTGCGCGTGCTCTCCGGCGGGGAGCGGAATCGCCTGGCGTTGGCGAAGCTCCTCATCGCGCCGGCCAACTGCCTCCTCCTCGACGAGCCGACGAACCACCTCGACCTCACCGCCAAGGAGGTGCTGCTCGAGGCGCTGCTGGCGTACGAGGGAACGGTCGTGCTGGTCGCGCACGATCGCTACATCCTCGATCATCTTCCGAGTGAGATCCTGGAGGTTGGCCACGGCGAGGCCGTTCGCTACCTCGGGAACTACGAGGAGTATCTCACCCGGAAGGCGGGTGGGACGGTGGCGCCGACGGCGAAGCCGAAGACGCTCGCCCCGGCGGCGGCCCCGGAGGACGCGGAGGCCGGACCGTCGCGCGGGGCCGAGCGCGCCGTACGCGAGGCCGAGCGCACGGCGCGTGACGCCGAGCGCAAGGCCGCCCGCGCGGCGGAGAAGCGCGCCAAGGAGGCGGCGAGCGTCGAGAGCTCGATCGCGACGAAGGAGGCGGAGCTCGCCGAGCTCTCGGGGGTGATGAACGACCCCGACTTCTACCAGACGCACCCGAACCCGCAGGCGGCGTTCTCGACCTACGCGCGTCTGAAGCGCGAGGTCGAGGGTCTCTACGAGAAGCTCGAGCGCCTGAGCGCCTGAGCCGTCAGGCGGGCGGCGGTCCGTAGAACGCGTCGGGGGTCGGGACGCGGACGAGGAAGTCCTCCCAGTCGGGCATCGTCGGCACGGCGATCACGAGGGAGCCCTGCACGTGATTTCCCTCGGGATGCCACCACGGGAGAGGACGCGAGCGCCAGTCGTTCCGACGCGGGAAGGATACGTGGCTGTAGTAGTTGAGGAGCCGGACGGCGAAGCGCTCGCCTTTGTGCTGGTTGCGCTCGCGGTCCCAGCGGGTCCAATCGCGATCCGTGAAGATGCGGCGCAGGAAGTCGCGCGGTCCGGCTTCGAGGTCGGCACGGTAGATGTTGTGGGGGCTCTCGCGCCAATGGACGCGCACCGCGTCGACGGCGCCGCGCGCCCAGAGGGCGTGGAGCTCGAGCGCGTGTTGCGGGATGCCGTCGACGGTGAACCAGGCGTCGTAGTCCGGGTCGAGCACGAGCCACTTCCCGACGTGGCTCGACCACACCTCGGTCACTACGTGGCTGTCGTGCGGCGTGAGGCGGAGCTCGACCCGGCGGGCGTGACCCCCGAGGGCCGTCACGGCCTGGACCAGCAGCGGAGCGATCGTGCCGCAGAGATACCCGTCGTCCGCGCCGCGGCGGGCGAGCAGCGCCGCGCCGTCGAACGCCTGCGCATCGGGCGCGGCGGCGTTCGGACGATGCGGAAAGCGGTCCCGCGCCCAGTGCATGAGGCGCACCCAGCGCTCGAAGTCGTTGCCCGCGCCGCGGACGACGGCGTCGAGGTCGTACCGTTCGCGGAGCGCGCGGAGGGCCTCGGAGCGCTCGAACGCGAAGCCGTGCCAGGTTTCGGCGGCCGGTCGGGGGTGCAGCCCGAGCACGCGCTGGCCGATCGGGATCAGGAAGCGGAACGCCAGGCGCTCGAGACGGAGGCGGGGATACGGCGCGCGCGCCACCGAGATCGCGAGCGCGACGACGAGCGCGACGACCACGGCGAGGACGTAGAGGAGCGTGCGCACGGGGACGAGTCGGGGCCTATACACCGGCCGCGCCGAGTGCGGCTAGGAGTCGGCGGCCCGGATCGATTTCGACCGAGCATCGTGGGCCGTCACGCGTCAGCTCGGTGAAGGACGATCGTCGTGCCGTGCCGGTCCGTTCGCGTCCGGATGCGGGCGGCGCGCGGCTTCGGGGCGCGGTGTGCGGCGACCGGAGGCGCGCCAGCCCCGTCGATCCGTGTCCTCTACGCGAATGTCGGACAGGCCGGCTGTCCGGAGCCACTGCTCCAGCTCCTGGCGATCGTGGAAGTGCGTGATCGGCGTCGAGAGGCGGTCGTGCACGCCGGCGACCCGCGCCTTCCAGCCGTGGTCGACGTAGTCGCCGAGCGGCAGCCGATCGACGACGCGGCCGAGCGCGAGCCCGCGCAGGAAACGGAGCGGCTCCCAGTAGAGGGCCGACAGGACGGCCGCGACCGTCTGTGACGCGCGCAGCCGCGCGGACCCCGACAGCGAGCGTGTGACGGCGTGGAGCGCGCGCATGTGCGATAGGCGATACGTGAAGCGCATGCCGCGGTAGCCGTAGACCCAGATCGCGATCAGGCCGCCGTCCGGGTGCGCGAAGTCGACGAGGCTGCGGAAGCCCGCGGACGGATCGGGCATGTGGTGCAGCACGCCGAACGACCACACGACGTCGAAGGCGGCGTCGCGCAGCGGTCGCTCGTGGACGTTCGCCTGGAGCACGTGGCAGTTCGGCCGACCGCCGAGGTTGCGATACGCGACTTCCACGCCCCCGGAGAGGTCGATGCCCACGACCTCGGCGCCCTGCTCGGCGGCGACCAGCAAGTGCCGGCCGAATCCGCACCCGACGTCGAGGATGCGCTGTCCGCGGAGCGCCTCGAGCGTGAGCGCGTCGCCGAGGTTGCGCTGCAGATTGCGGCGCCACTGCTCGGCGAGCGCGGGACCCGGGAGATCGAGATCGAGCCGCTGGCGGGTGAAGCTCTCGAGCGTGTCGGCGAGAGGATCGTCGCCCGCCGCGTCCGCGTCGAGGAATTGCGGATGGGTCGCGAAGAACTGCGGGTGTCGCCGACGAACGCGCGCGAGGAGCGCGGGGCCGAGGAGGCGCGGCACGCCCGCGACGACGGGGTACGCCGCGGCGCACGGACCGCAGCGGAGCGCGCCGTCGAGGATCTCGGGCTCGGCGCCGCTGGAGGATGCGGCTTCGCGATAGACGTCGAGGGAGAAGCGTTCGCGACAGCGCGGGCAGACGACCAGATCGAGGAGCGTGCGCTGCACGGTGTCGTGCGCTACGGAGATTCGTCGTGGCAGTCAAGGCGCCTGTGGGCGAACCCTCACGTCGCGCGCGGCCGCGGGCGCGCGCCTGACGCTGCTGCACGATCGCCGCGGCGAACACGGCCGCTCGCGTTCTCACGCAGGCGCGTCGGTGCTCCCGAGCCTGCGTGCGCGCCCGGCGCGTCGCCCGCGCCGGTGGCGGCGAGGGCCGCCGCGAGCGCGGCGCCGCTCGCCTCGTGCGCGAGGCACGTGTCGACGAGATCGGCGATTCGGCGAGCGGCCGCGGCCGGCGCGAGGCCGCCGTCGTGGATGTTCGAGATCAACGTGCGATCGGGCTCGGTCGACGCGCGTGTCGGCCGGTGGATGACGTACGCCGAGAGGCTCGTCGCGGTCGCGAGGCCGGGTCGCTCGCCGACGATCGCGCAGCAGACCTCGGGACGCAGCACGTGCCCGATCTCGTCCTGGATGCGCACGCGCCCGTTGCGGACGAAGATCGGCGTTCCGAGCCGCCGGCGTCGCCCGGCGAGCTCGCGGACGAGCGCTCGCAGCAGCGCTCCTGCATGAGCGACGACGGCCGCGGACGACAAGCCGTCGATGACGAGGATCTGGACCTCCGGACGCTTCCGACAGCGCGCGAGACGCGCACGGGCGCTCGGGGCGAGCGTGCGTCCGAGGCCGGGATCGCGGAGGTACGCCGCCCGCGATCCGGCCGCGGTCCCGAGCTCGACGAGACCGAGCTTCTTCACCACCGCGGGCGGCACCTCGGTGAAGACGGCGTCGCGCGCACGCCCGTGGTCGGCGAGGAAGCGAAGGTAGGAGGCCGTCGTGAGCCGGGGACCGCTCCGCCCGATGGCGAGGCGCGCCGGCGTTTTGGCGAGCAGGCGCGCGAGGGCGGCCGATGGCGTGCTCATGGGGCGAGGAACACGGCCGGGTCGCCGGCGCGCCTGGTGAGGCGTCCGTCTTCCATGAGCCCGCGCTCCACGAGCCAGGCTTCGAACTCGGGTGCCGGACGCAGGCCGAGCAGTTGCCGCAACGTCGCGCCGTCGTGATAGCTGGTGCACTGGTAGCTCAACATCACGTCGTCGCCGGCGGGAACGCCCATGAAATAGTTGCAGCCGGCGGTCGCGAGCAGCGTGGCGAGGACGTCGCAGTCGTTCTGATCGGCCTCGGCGTGGTTGGTATAGCAGGCGTCGGCGCCGAGCGGGACGCCGAGCAGCTTGCCCATGAAATGATCCTCGATCCCCGCGCGCACGATCTGGCGTCCGTCGGCCAGGTACTCGGGTCCGATGAACCCGACGACGGTATTCACCAGGAATGGGTCGTAGCGGCGCGCGAGGCCGTAGCAGCGCGCTTCGAGGGTCACCTGGTCGGCGCCGCCGTGGGCGCCGGCCGAGAGCTCCGATCCTTGGCCGGTCTCGAAGTACATGAGCTGCGTCGGGTTCGCCCGGCCGCTGCGGGCGCGGAGCGTCGAGCGCTCGCGGATCATCGCGCTCGCCTCGTCGAGCATCGCGACGGACGTTCCGAAGCTCGCGACCGCGGCCTCCGTGCCGGCCAGGCTCTGGAAGAGAATGTCCATCGGTGCGCCGCGCTCGAGCGCGCGCATCTGCGTCGCGACGTGGGCGAGCACGCAGTTCTGCGTCGGGACGGCGAGCCGCGCGATCACGTCGCGGGTCAGCTCGAGGAGCTTCGTGACGTTCGGCACGTCGTCGATGCACGGGTTGATGCCGATCAGGGCGTCGCCGGCGCCGTACGCGAGGCCCTCGTAGATCGAGGCCGTGATTCCGTCGGGGTCGTCGCTCGGATGATTGGGTTGGAGCCTGGTGCTCAAGCGGCCGGGGAGCCCGACCGTCGTACGCGCCCGCGTCGTGACCGGCAGGCGGCGCGCGGCGTAGACCAGGTCGAGATTCGAGCAAAGCTTCGCGACGGCGGCCGCCATCTCGGCCGTGAGGCCGCGGCTCACGCGCCGTATCGCGTCCGTCGTCGTCTCGTCGGCGAGCAGCCAGTCGCGCAGCTCGCCGACGCTCCACCCCCGGATTTCGCGATGGATCGCCTCGTCGACGCCGGCGTCGATGACGCGGCTCACCTCGTCCTCGTCGAGCGGCGCTACCGGGTGGGCGCGCAGGTCGCCGAGGGTGAGCTCCGCGAGCACGAGCTTGGCGGCGGCGCGCTCCTCGTGCGAGCGGGCGGCGATGCCGGCCCGCTCGTCGCCGGCCTTGGGCTCGTTCGCGCGCGCGAGCACCTCGCGGACGGAGCCGAACCGGTGGCTCCGTCCGTGCAGGCGCACCGCGAGTCGCATGGGCGCGGTCTACCGCACGCCGGACGGGGAGTCGAGGTGACGCCGCGCTAGCCCGCCGGCGCGGCGGCCGCGTCGAGCAGTGCCGAGACGTCGGCCCACGCGCCGGGGTTCCTGCGGACGTCGCGCACGCGGACGCGGCCGTCGGGGCCGAGCACGAACGTCGCGGGGAGCGCGGCGGGCGCGCCGTCCGGCGCCGGCGTCGCGAGCCCGAGCCGGTCGATCAACCCCGCGTCGTCGACCAACACGAAGAACGGCAACGTCCGGTCGCGGACGAAGGCGAGGCTTCGCGGCGTCGCTTGCGCGGCGGGGACGACGATCGCGACGCGTACGTCGCGGCGCGCGCCGACGGTCTCGGCGAGATCGAGGAGATGCGCTTTGGTGGGCGGCGACCAATCGAGCGTCGGCACGATGACGATCACCCCGATGCTCCCCGCGAGCTGCTCGCGGCCGACCGGCACGCCGCTCACGTCGCGCAGCGAGAAGGCCGGGAACTCCGCTCCGATCGGGGGGCCTGCGTCGGGGCGCTCGTCGCGTGCGGCGAGCTCGGGCCCGTAGCAGCCGCCGATCCGGATCGTCACGCCGAGAAGGTAGACGCAGAGGAGGGTGACACCGATGCGGCCCGCGAAAGCGGGCGGTTGGCGCGGGGCGTCGGCGCTCATGCGGACGGGGGCGGGGGTACGCGCGGCGGGCGGAGCCAGACGAAGCCGAGCGCGAGCACGAGGAACAGGGCCGACTCGAGACGTAGCTGGGCGCCTGTCTGGCGGTACTCACCGGAGTACCACGCAAGGAGACGCAGGATCGCGCCGAGCACGAGGCCGACCGTCGTCGCCGTCGCGACCCCGGGGTGCAGGGTCGGGGCGCGGACCGCCGCGAACAGCGCGACGGCCCAGACGATCAGCGCCGAGCCGGCGACGCCGAGAAGATAGTAACCCCAGAAGTCGGTGTCGAAGAGCGGGCGTGCGAACACCTGGAAGAGCGCGCGGTCGATGAATCCGCAGACGAAGACGAGTCCGAACAGGAAGAAGCTGCACGCGGTCACCGCGGCGAGGGCGCGATACGCGAGATGCCGGGGCATGGGGCGGCGCGTCTCCTCGCAGAGGGGATGCGGGCTGTCAACGGCCCCGCCCGCGCGCGTGGCGTGGCGGCGCGGCGCCGTGTAAGGAAGCCGCCGGCGCCGACGCGGCGCCAAGGAGGACGCTGTGCGCGGCGAACGACGATGCGAGCGAGGATGCCTCACCGGGGAGAGTCTCATCGAGACCGTCGACGGTCCGGTCGCGATCGGCGGCCTCGTGGGAAAATCGATCACGGTGATGACGCGACTGCCGAACGGCCGGATCGGCTTCCGCCTCTTTTCGAAGATCGCGGTCGCCGCGACGGCGGTGCCGATTCTGCGCGTCACCTTCGACAACGATCAGTCGGTGGAGGTCGACCACGGCCATGTCTTCTACGCGCGCGACGGCGTCGAGCGCCCGGTCGGGTCGCTCGCGCCCGGCGACCTGCTCGACAGCAGCGCGTACTATCCGCAGGGGTACGTCTTCCTTCGTAAGGACGGGACGACCCAGGTCTCGGCAGGTGCCGTCGCGGTCGCGACGATCGAGTCCGCGGGCGTCGCCGACGTCTTCGGCGGGATCGTCAACGAGACGGGCTCGTACTTCCTGACGGCCGGCGTCCGCTGCAAGGCGTAGTCGGAGGAGGCCGATCAGGGACGACAGGGCGGGACGGCGACCTTCGCGGCGGGCGCGAGATCGGTCGCCGGTATGGCCGCCTTGCCGGGGCGCGCGGCGCGGCCGGTCGCGTTCCAGAGCTCGCTCGGTGCGACGCGCGTGATGGTGACGTCGCGTGGCCGGTCGCCGGTCGCGATGACCAGCGCCACCGAGGCGTCGATCGGACCGCGCAGGCGCCGCGCCGCGTCGCCGATCGACATGTTCTCGGTCGGCGTGCCTTCGATCTCGAGAATGCGATCCCCGGGATGGATGCCGGCGGCCGCCGCCGGGCCGTCGGGAACGACGCGATCCACGACGAGCTCCTGGCCGCCGCCCGCGATCGCGTGGCGGTCGAGCGACATGCCGATGATGCCGATGCCGCTCGCGCGCCCGTGAGCTTGCGGGGCGGGGCATGCCCGGAGTGACGGCTGCAAGGACTTCGCACACGCCGCGCCACCGAGCGTGAGCACGACGACCAAGGCCAGATGACTCCGCATCGTTCGTCTCCCTCTCGGGCTGCAAGGCCGGCGGAAGGCTTCCCGACGGCCGCGTGTCGTCCGCAGGCGGAGCCCTTATAGGAAGATTCCGCTGCGTTTGGCGAGCAGGGCCCGGACGCCTTCCGCGACGGCGTCGCGGACGCGACCGGTGAGCTCGGCGACGCGGTCGTCCTCGGAGCGGCCGTCCGGGGGCGGCGGGGCGATCGGCGTGCCGAAGTGCATCGTCCACTTGGTGGGCAAGGGCAGCGCGCCGGCGACGCCGCACAGCGGAAAGGTCGGGGTGACGGGAATCCAGGGAATGCCGACGAGCCGTCCGGCGCGGTAGAGGCGCGCGACGACCGGGTAGGCCTCTTCGGCGCCCACGATCGCGACCGGCACGACGGGACTCGCGGTACGGATGCTGAGGCGCGCCGCTCCGGTCCTGAAGGGTCGCAGCCGGTAGCGCTCCGTGCAGTGCTTCTCGACGCCCGCGATGCCCTCGGGAAACAAGCCGACCAGCTCGCCGCGCCGGAGCAGCCGTTCGGCGTTCGCCAGCGAGGCCGTGACGCCGCCGAGGCGGCGATAGACGCCGCCGACGAGGGGCAGCGCGTCGACGAACTTGTCGTACAGCACGCGCAGGCGGCGCTCCGCGCGCAGCTCGAGCGCCGTTGCCATCATGAACGCGTCGGCCGGGACGGCTCCCGAGTGGTTCGCGACCACGAGCGCGCGCCCGGCCGGGAGCCGTTCGAGCCCGCTCACCTCGGTGCGCCAGTACCGCTCGAACATGAAGCGGAGCACGGGCAGGGCGCGCGCGCGAAACGCCGGATCGATGCCGAAGGGGTCGGGCCCGGCGTCGAGCGGGGGCGCGGCCGCGCGCGGGGAGGGCGGTGGGGCGACCGGGGCGTCGACGCCGCCGACCGGCCTGGTCAGCACCGCGACCTCGTGGCTCCCGAGGTCGCCGAGCGTCGCCACGAGCGCCGCCGCGGTCGCGTCGGCCACGTAGCGCAGCTCCACCGTCACCGGCACCCGATGGCGGAGGCGGAGCGCCAGCGACTCGCGGCGCACCCGCGCGATCGCCGACTCGTCGAGCTCGGCGACGAAGGTCAACGTCGGGTGGTCACCGACGCTCGGATAGATGCTCGCGGCGAGGAGACCGAGCGCGCGCCGAGCCGGCGCGCGCTCGGTCGTCGCCGCGTCCGCCGTGGCGCCGGCCGTCGGCGGTGGACCGGAGCGAGTGAGCATGCGACCTCCTCATGGTCCGCGCCACCTCTCGCGTTGTCAACGCGGTTTCGCGTCCGGTTTTCGAGCTTGCGTCCGCACCCGACCGTCGATATTCGGGTGGGCCGTTCCGACTGCGTCGGCGCCGACGAAATCGTGACGAACCCCCGAGCCCGACGTCCCGTGTTGTTCGTACTGCCGACCCTCGGAGGCGGCGCGGCGCGGGTCGTGATCACGCTGCTGCGTCACCTCGATCGGACGCGGTTCGAGCCCCACCTCGTGGTCTTCTATACGTTCTACGGTTTCTGGTTCCGCTCCGAGGTGCCCGAGGATGTCGTCATGCACGTGCTCGAAGCAAAGCGCGCGCGCAATGCCATGCCGAAGCTCGTGCACCTCCTCTGGCGGGTGCGGCCGGCCGTCGTGGTCGCGACCCAGGGCTACATCAATTTTCTGCTGTTGCTCGCCCGCCCGGTGTTGCCGAAGTGCGCGCTCGTCATCCGCGAGGTGATCGGCGAACGGTACATGGAGCACAATCGCTATCGGGATCTGCTCTATCGGTGGTATCTCCGTCTGGTGCGCGGGGCCGATCGCATCGTCACCCAGACCCAGGCCGTCGCCGAGCAGCTCACCGCGGCGATCACCCCGCGCCCGGGGCAGGTCGAGTGCATCCACAACCCGGTCGACGCGGAGCGGCTCGCGACGGCCGCGGCGCGCGCGACGTCGCCCTTCACCGGGCCCGGGCCGCACGTGCTCGCCATGGGGCGGCTCACCTACCAGAAGGGCTTCGATCTCCTGCTCGAAGCGCTCGCCCGAGTGCGCGCGGCCGGCGTGCCGGCGCGCCTCACGATCGTCGGCGTCGGCGAGCTCGAGGCCGACCTCGGAGCGCGGGCCGCGACGCTCGGTGTCGCGGGCGCAGTCGATCTGGTCGGGTTCCAGGAGGAGCCGGAGCGCTTCTTCGCGCATGCGGACGTGTTCGTGCTGTCGTCGCGCTACGAGGGCATGCCGAACGTGGTGCTCGAGGCGTTGGCGTGCGGTTTGCCGATCGTCGCCTTCGACTGCCCACACGGCGTGCGCGAGATCGTGCGCGACGGCGTGAACGGGCGCTTGCTGCCGCCCGAGGACCTCGGCGCGTTGACCGCGGCGCTGCTCGACCTCTTGCGCGATCAGCCGGCGCGCGCGCGCCTGCGTGCCGCGGCGGCGGCCTCGATCCGATCCTTCACCGCGCCCGTCGTGAGCGCGCGCTGGAACGCCATCTTCGCCGAGTTGACGGGAGCCTGAGGGCTTCGGCCATGTGCGGCATCTGCGGCATCGTCGAGTTCCACGACGGCCGGCCGATCGCGCCGGAGCTCGTGACCCGCATGCGGGACGCGATGATCAACCGCGGGCCCGACGACGCCGACACCAAGATCCTGCCGCACGTCGCCCTCGCACACCGGCGGCTCAGCATCATCGACCTGTCACCGCGCGGACGCCAGCCGATGAGCAACGAGGACGGCTCGGTGTGGCTCGTGTTCAACGGCGAGATCTACGACTTCGAGACGCTGCGCGCCGAGCTCGCCGCCGCGGGGCACCGCTTCTCGAGCGACTCCGATTCCGACGTGCTCGTGCACGGCTACGAGGAATGGGGCATCCAGGGCCTCCTCGATCGCATCAACGGCATGTTCGCGTTCGCGATCTGGGACGCGCCCCGGCGGACGCTCCATCTCGCGCGCGATCGTCTCGGCAAGAAGCCGCTCTTCTACGGGTGGCGCGACGGCCGCTTCCTCTTTGCGTCGGAGCTGAAGGCGCTCTGGACGGCCGACCCCGGCGGCTGGCGCGTACGGCCCGATTCCGTCGCCCGCTTCCTCTATTGGACCTACCTGCCGGGACGCGAGACGATCTACACCGACGCCTACCAGCTCCTGCCGGGGCACGTGCTGACGGTGACGCCCGAGGGCCAGCGCGAGGAGCGCTACTGGCGCCTGTCGTTCGCTCGGAAGGTGCGGGAGCCGGAGGCGGATCTCGTCGCCGCTGCGGATCGGGTGGTGTCGGCGGCGGTGCGCCGGCGTCTCCGGAGCGACGTGCCGCTCGGCGCGTTCCTGAGCGGCGGCGTCGACAGCGGCATCGTCGTGAGCTGCATGGCGGAGAGTGCGGGACAGGTCGTGCGCACGTTTTCCATGGGCACCGGGGACGCCGCGCACGACGAGCGCCGCCACGCGCGCCGGATCGCGGAGCACTGCCGCACGGCGCATACCGAGTTCGAGGTCACGGCGGATGCGTGGGGAATCCTGCCGCGACTCGTGTGGGAGTTCGGGCAGCCCTTCGGCGACGAGGCCTGCATCCCGACCTACTACGTGGCGCACGCCGCACGGCAGCACGTGACGGTCGCGCTCACGGGCGACGGCGGCGACGAGTCGTTCGCGGGTTATAGCCAGCATCTCGGGCGTTATCTCGGGGCGGCGGTCGGGCGCGTCGTGCCGCAAACGCTCCTCGAGCGCTGGCGCCGGTCGAACACGGCGCTCCTCGACGCGGGCGATCGGGGCTGGCGCGCGTCGGCGGCGCGCTTCCTGCGCTACGCGCAGGCGGATCCGCTCGTGCGCTGGGCCGGCGCGACGACGTGGTCGCTGCACCACCTGCCCGGGCTCTGGTCGGCGCCGCATCGCGGGCTCGCAGACCGCGACGTGCTGCTCGGCTACGCCCTCGAGGCGGCGGCCGACTTCGACGGCGACTCGGCGCTCGATCGGGCGTTGCACCACGACCTCACCGTTCTCTTGCCTTTCGGCTACAATCCGAAGGTGGACGTCGCGACGATGATGAGCAGCCTCGAGGCGCGTTGCCCCTTCCAGGATCGTGAGGTCGTGGAGTGGGCGGCGACCGTCCCGGCCCACGCCAAGCTGAAGCCGTGGGAATCGAAGGCGCTGCTGAAGAAGGTCGCGGCGCGGCGCCTCCCGCGCGAGGTGGTGTACCGGCCGAAGCACGGCTTCTCGATTCCGCACGACGCCTGGTTCCGCGGCGCGTGGAGCGCACCGGCGCACGCGATCGTCTTCTCGGACGAGGCGCGGAGCCGCGGGCTCTTCGATTTCGACTACCTGGAGCGCCTGTGGCGCGCCCACGCGTCGGGCGCGGCTCGCCACGGCACTCGCTTCTGGCTGTTGCTGTGGCTCGAGTTGTGGTTCCGAACCTTCGTCGACGGCACCTTCGGTCCGGATCACGCGATGCCCGCGCTCGCGGTGGGTTGAGCCTTCGGCCATGCGCATCTGCTACATCGTCCACTCGCAGAGCCACTTCGCGGCACCCTACATCGACCACTTCGCGCGTCTCGGGCACGAGATCCACCTCATCAGCTTCACGCGCGACCCCCTGCCGAACGCGGTGAACCATCACCCGCTGCCGCACGATTGCGACCCGACGAAGAGCCCGGCCGCCTACGTGCGCGCGATCCCTCGGGTTCGGCGCCTCGTGCGCGCCATCGCGCCCGACCTGGTCCACGCGCACTTCCTGACCAGTAACGGGCTCGTGGCGACCGCGAGCGGATTCCATCCGCTCGTCGTGAGCGCGCGCGGCAGCGACGTGCACAACTCGCTGGACGCGCGCGCGCGTCGCGCGCTGATCCGGTGGGTCGTGCAGCGCGCGGACCTCGTGAACCCGGTGTCCGCCGAGCTGACGGCGAAGATCGCGACGCTCGGGGTGCCGGCGGAGAAGATCCTCTGTCTTTCGCAGGGCATCGAGGCCGAGCGCTTCGCGGCGCCGCGCGCGCCGCGGCGCGTGGACGGCGCCGTGCGGATCGTCTGCACGCGCAAGCTGCATCGTCCGTATCAACCGGCGATCATCGTCGCGGCGCTCGCGCGCCTGGCTGCGGCCGGGCTCGCGTTCGAGATGACGTTCGCCGCCGGCGGCCGCGACCTTGCGGCGCTGCGCGCGGAGGTCGCCGCACGCGGCTTCGCGGACCGCGTGCGCTTTCTCGACGGCTATCGGCCCGAGGCGCTCCCGGGGCTCCTCGCCGAGTCCGACGTCTACGTGTCGGCGTCGCTCTGGGACGGGACCAGCCCGGCGCTCCTCGAAGCCATGGCGGCCGGCGTGTATCCCGTGGTGACGGACTGCCCGGCGAACCGCGAGTGGCTCGATGGGTCGGGAGACGGCCTGCTCTTTCCCCCCGACGACGTCTCGGCGCTCGCGGCGGCGCTCGAGCGCGCCGTACGCTCCCCGGAGGCGTGGCCGGCGGCCGCCGAGCGCAATCGGATGCTGGTGCGGGCCCGTGCCGATCGCGACACCAATCTCGATGTGCTCGGCGGGCACTACGAGCGCCTCGTCGGCGAGGCCGGTCGCCGGGTCGGACGGGTGCGCGTCGCCGGCGGCGGGGCGGCCTCGGTCGTGCCGGCGCACGGCGCCGGGTGAGCGCGATGGCGGGCGTGGCCGGCGCGCTTCGCGCTGTCACCGCGCGGATGGTGAGCGCCGTCGGCGCGTATCGGCCGCTCGAGCACGCCGTCGGAGGCGCGCGCGGCGGTTTCGTGCTGGCGTACCACAACCTTGCGGCGGCGCGGTTCGCCGCGCAGATCGCGGCGCTCGCGCCGAGCCGTCCGATTGCGCTCGACGAACTCGTCGAGCGGCACGCGCGCGGCGCGCCGACGCGCGGGCTCTTCGCGATCACGTTCGATGACGGGGTCGGCGAGACCGTGCGTGAGATCGCGGCGGCGGCCACGGCTGCGCAATGGCCGGTGACGTTCTACCTGCCGACCGGCTACCTCGAGGCGCCCGGAGGCATGCCGTTCCAATGGCTGCGCGCGATCGAGCGACAGGCGCCGCCCGTGGTGATCGAGGCGGCGGGCGAGACGTTCGACTTCCGGCCGCCGGGCGCGATCCGCGCCTTCGCGCGCGCGACGACGGAGATCATGTACACCCGGCCGTGGACCGCCTACGGGCCGCGGCTGCGCGCGCTCGCCGACGCGCTCGTCGGACGCGGGCTCGTGGCGCCCGAGACGCTCGCCGCGCCGCCCGCGATCACCTGGCCGGAGGTCGAGGCGCTCGCGCGTGCGGGCGTCGTGTCGTTCGAGAGCCACGGCATCACGCACACGGCCGTTGCGGCGCTCACGGACGATGGCCTCGAACACGAGCTCGCGGAGAGTCGGCGCATCATCGCGGAGCACACGGGGCGGGAGTGCCGCCACTTCTGTTACCCGTACGGCGGCGCGGCGAGCATCGGGGCCGTGGCGCCGTCGCGCGTCGCTCGGTACTACCGCTCCGCGACGACGATGACGCGCGGACGCCTCGGACGGCACGCGCTCGAGTTGCTGCCGCGCGTGCCGGTCTATCCGCACGACGACGCTGCGCTCGTTCGCCTCAAGGTGCTGACGGCGTAGCGAACGCCCGACACGTAGCGAAGGCCCGATTGACGGACTACGGGCCGCCGATGGTAGTGGTCGCGGTGTGGGCGACGAGCTGCGGCGATGGGCCGAGGACGTCCTGCGCTACTACGGCGACCTCGACCGGCGCGTCGCGACGACCGGGCTGGACGGTATCGTGGGTCTGCTCACCGTCTCCCAGCACGTCGCGAGTGCGCTGCAGGTCTTCGAGCCGCAGGAGCTTGACCGGCCCGTGCGGGAGCTACGCAGCCTGCTCGAACGGCTCGTGCGCATCGACTCCGAGCTGCGGCGCGTGCGCGCCCTCAAGGCCCGGATCGGCGGCGACGAGGCGCCGCACGCGATCGAGTCGGAGCGTTGCTGACGGCCCCCGAGGGGCTGCAAGGGAGGTTGGACGTTCGTGCAGGTGTGCACGAGCCGATGTGCGGTATGTCATTGCCAACACACTTGAATCATTAGCGAATTTGCCTCGTCAGCGACCTGGGATGGCACTGGAATTGCTTTCCCCACGCGGAAGGAGCCCATTGGCGTGACGCAGGAAATCCGAGAACTCATCGACCGCATCCTCTCCTCCTACGACGAGATCGACGCCCGCTTCACGTCCGCAGGTGGTCTCGGCAGCATCCTGAGCCTCTACGAGCAGGTGCGCCGCGAACTCGAACGTGTGTCCTTCCAGGAGCTCGATCGCATGACGGGCGAGATCAAGAACGTGATCGAGGCCCTGCTCACGATCGACTACGAGCTCCGCAAGGTTCAGAACCTGAAGCTCGTGTTCGAATCCCGCGGCGGGCAAGGCAGCCAGTAGATCGTCGGGGCTGTCGCGCCCCGCGGGGGGGACGATCGCCGCCGTTGCGCGCATCGGCGCCCCATCGGCGGCGGCGATGCCGCATCGTTGCGACAGGCCTCGACCCGCTCGTGACGCGGCATCTCATCGAAATCACGAAAAGTTTGCGGGAGTGTCGCAGAATTTCACGGGTTGAAAGCCTACTGCTCGGCAAGTAGACTCGCCTCGTTGCGCCGGCTCTTGCAAGGCCGCAAGCGATCCAGATTGGCGCAGTCCCCACGCATGACCGCCCACCGCGATCGATCACAGAACCTCGCGTCGCCGGATGCCGCGCTGCCGTCGCGTCCGGAGACGCGGACCGAGCACGGGAGTCTCGTGGTCGTGCAGGAGCGCGTCCTCGCCGACATCGCGCACGAGCTCGGGAACTTCTTCCACAAGCTCTACTACTGGTCGGATTTCATCAAGACCGACGGCGAGACGGCGAAGAAGGCGGATTCGACCGCGGGGCACATGCTCGAACGCACGATCGCCAACCTCGAGGAGTTCTTGAAGGTCGCGCTCGAGTATTTCCATCCGATCACGCTCAACTTCACGAAGGTGCCGGTCGGCGAGCTGCTCGACGGCTTCTTGGTGCACCTGGGGTCGCATCTGAACGGCAATGCCGTCGAGGTCCGCCGCGACCAGATCGATCCGCCGGCGACGATCCTGGTCGACCCGACGCGTATTTCGCAGGCGTTCCGCATCGCGCTGCACCACGTGCACGAGGACCTGAAGCTCGGCGGAGCGCTCACGGTGACGCTCGGGACGGCGAGGCGCCGCGACTTCGAGGGGCTCGAGATGCGCCTCGACGTCGAGCCGACGACGCCCGCGTCGCCGCTCTTCCGCGGCGCGGAAGCCGGGGTGGAGTGGGCGGTCGCACAGAAACTGATCGAGCTGCACGGCGGCGAGATCGTCGAGCGCTACGAGGCCAACGGCCGCAAGGCGGTGACGATCTTCCTGCCGCTCTACGTTTAGGAATCCGGGAGCATCGCACTATGGATACGCGTATTCTCATCGTCGACGACGACCCCCTGATCTGTCGCCAGCTCGAGGACCTCTACACCTCGCAGCAGTATCTCGTGAGCAGCGCCGGCAACGCCTCCGAGGCGCTCCGTCTGCTCGGCGAGCACGACTTCTCGCTGGCGGTCGTCGATCTCCGCATTCCGGGCACGGACGGGATCGGCCTCACGCGTGAGATCAAGGAGCACTGGCCCGATCTCGACGTGATCATGATCACCGGCTACGCCAGCATCAAGGGCGCCGTCGAGGCCATCAAGCAGGGCGCGAGCGACTACATCACCAAGCCCTTCCAGAAGGAGGAGATCCTCCTCGCGACCGAGAAGGTGCTCGAGAAGCGTCGCCTGCTCGACGAGATCAACTACCTGCGCAACCAGCTCTCGAATCGCTACTCCTTCGCCAACATCGTGAGCCGCAATCGCGTCATGCACGAGATCTTCGAGTCGATCGAAGTGCTCGCGCAGAACGACGCGACGGTGCTGATCACGGGCGAGTCCGGCACCGGCAAGGAGCTCGTCGCCCGCGCCGTGCACTTCCAGGGCAAGCGCAAGTCGGGTCGGTTCGTCGCCATCAACTGCGCGGCCTTTCCGGACACGCTGCTCGAGAGCGAGCTCTTCGGCTACGAGCGCGGCGCGTTCACCGGCGCGGTGCACGATCGCGTCGGCAAGATCGAGCTCTCGAGCGGGGGCACGCTCTTCCTCGACGAAATCGAGAGCATCACGCTCAACATGCAGCTGAAGCTCCTGCGCGTGCTCGAGGAGCGCGAGGTCGAGCGGCTCGGCGGCAATCGCAAGGTCAAGGTCAACATGCGCGTCATTGCGGCCACCAACGTCGAGCTCACCGAGCTCGTGGCCGACGGTCGCATGCGCGAGGACTTCTTCTATCGCATCAACGTCGTGCCGATCCGCATTCCGCCGCTCCGCGATCGCATCGAGGACATTCCGCTCCTGGTGAGCGAGTTCCTTCGCAACAGCGAGATGGCCCGCGAGCGCGGCATCACGCGCGTGTCGAACAAGGCGCTGTCGGAGCTCATGGGCTTCCACTGGCCCGGCAACGTACGCGAGCTCGGCAACGTGCTCGAGCGCGCGATCCTGCGGACGACCGGTCCGGTGATCCGCGAGGTCGACCTCCCCGGCGCCGGCAAGCGCAAGGACATCGAGTCGCTGCGGCGCACGTACGACTACGAGGTGCCGCTGAAGGAGTACCTGCGGCGCGCGGAGAAGGACTATCTCAGCCACGTGCTGAAGAAGAATCGCGGCAGCATCAACCTGAGCGCGAAGCACGCGCTGGTCGACGCGGCGACGCTGCATCGCAAGATGAAGCTGCACACGC
>JADLHM010000141.1 GCA_020848745.1 Deltaproteobacteria bacterium
CCGGCTCGTCGCCGAAGTGGGCGCGGATGATCCGCTGCTTCAGGTACTCGAGGGTGCCGAGGTCTTCGACGATGTCGCCGCCGGTGTCGTAGAAGAAGATCTCGCCGCTCTTGTTGCGTCCGACGGCGACCACCCACTCGAGCTCGTCACGGTCTTCGAGCAGATAGTTGATGGTCTGCGACACTCCCTTTCCGGAGATGATCGTGACCTTCGCACGTGCGGTCTTGTCGTCGTTCGCCATCAGCGGATTGAACAGAATCGGCTAACGGGACCGTATAAGCGGGCTAGGGAGCAGTCAATACGGCTTCGAGGATCGTCTCGACGTGCGGACTCTGCGGAAACAGGTCGATGGGCTGCACGCGGGCGACGACGAAGCCGGCGCCCGCGAGCGTGCGGACGTCGCGCGCGAGCGTCGTCGGATCGCACGATACGTACACGATGCGTCGGGGCGCGAGGCGCGCGAGCAGCCCGGCGACGGCCGCGGCGCCCGTTCGCGGCGGGTCGAGCACGACCACGTCCGCGCCGGAGAGGCCGTGGCGGCGCAGGTGGTCGTCCGCCGCGGCGACCTCGAAGCGTGCGTTGACGAGCCCGCTCGCCGCCGCGCTCGCCGCGCCGTCCTCGACGGCGCGCGGGTCCTGGTCGACGGCGACGACCGACGACGCGGCGCGGGCGAGCGGCAGGGTGAGGTTTCCGGCGCCGCAGAAGAGGTCGAGGACGGGCGCCCCGCCGCCGACCATCGCCACCACGGTGCGTACGAGGAGGAGGTTGGCGGCCGGATTCACCTGCGTGAAGGTTCCCGCGCGCTGGACGGTCGGCGCCGCGTCGATCTCGGAGCGTACCGTGATCTCCGTGACGCCGAAGCGGCGCGTCCACGTCCGACCACGGAGCGCGACGCCCGCGGCCGTCGGCGTCGCGGCGAGCCAGGCGCGGATCGCGCCGTCGTCGGCGGCCGCGAATGCGCCGCGCGCGGTGGCGTCGAGCACGAGTCCCTTGCGGCCGTTCGCGACGATCTCCACGTCCTCGAGCGTCGTTTGCAGCGATCCGACGAGCGCGCGCAGCGGCGCGAGCCCGGCCGCGACGGCGGGCTCCGCGATCGGGCACCGGTCGATCGGGACGAGCGCGTGCGAACGCGGCCGGCGGTAGCCCACGACGCCGCCCGCGCCGACGTGTACGCGGATCCGGTGGCGATAGGCCCATTCCGAGGGCGCCGCCAAGATGGGCGCGAGCGCGCGCGGCGTCACGCCGGCGATCCGCGCCAGCGACTCGCGGACGTTCGTCTCCTTGGCGGCGAGCTGCGTCACGTAGTCGACGTGTTGCCACGGGCAGCCGCCGCACTCGCGCGCCCACGGACACGGCGGGTCGCGCCGCGCCGGACCGGGTGCGCACACGTGAAGGAGCGCGGCGCGCGCCCAGTTGCCGTGCTCCTCGACGACGCGAACCCGGACGCGGTCGCCCGGCGCGGCCCCCGGAACGAACACGACCCGGCCGTCGCGGCGGCCGACCGCGTCCGGCCCGTAGGCGAGCGTGGTCACGTCGAGGACGAACGTCCCCGGCTCGTCGGGACAATGGGGCGTCAGCGGCGTCGACTCAGTTCGCGGTGGAGGGTGCTTCCACCGGCGCGTCGGCCGCCGGCGCCTCGCGTGCGGGCGCCGGCTGCGCGCGCGTCACCGCCTCGAAGCGGGCGACGAGCTCTTCGAAGCGGCGCGCCATCTGCTCGCTCCGCCCGGCGACGTCCTCGAGGCGGCGCGCCATGAACGTGCGCTGGTCCTCGAGCTCGCGGATCTTTCCCTCGAGCTCCTGGACGCGCGGGTTGGCGGCGATGATGTAGTTGCCCGCGCCCGACGTCACCATGAACACCGCGCCGGCCACGCCCAGGATGAACCCGAGCAGGAACCCCACCAGTATCTTCAAGATCATGCGGCCTCCTCCAATCGTCCGAGCTCGCGCACCAATACCATGATCGCGGGGAGTGTGACGGTCCCGGCGCTCTGGAGGTCGGCGAGGAGGGCGCGAATGCGTTCCAGGGTGGCGGCGCGGCGGAGGCGGAAGGTGACGACCCGCGCCGCGACCTCGCCGCTGCCGGCGAGGAGCTGGCGGGTGAGCTCGCGGCGCACGTGGTCGAGCTCGGCGCCGAGGCTTTCGACGGCGCGGCGCTCCCAGCGGTCCTCGCCGGCGACGTCGTCGAGCGCCTGTCGGAGCCACGCGAAGTCGAAGATCTCGGCCGCGCCGAAGTACGCGGCGGCGGCGGTCGCGGGCGGAATGTTCGTCGCGCCGGCGACGTGGGCGACGTCGAGGAGGGCACGCAGCCCTTCCAGCCGGACGCAGGCCGCGGCGAGGTCCGTCGGCACCTGCTCCGCGACGAGGGCGGCGACGCGGGCGTCCCGGCGGGCGCGCTCCGCGGCGGGCAACGCCGCCTCCGCCTCGGCGAGGGCGGGCCGGGTGCGGTCGATCATCGCGTCGAGCGGACCGAGGCGCGGGTAGGCGGCGAGGATCCAGCGCACGGCGCGATCGAGTCCGGCGACCACCAGGTCCAGGATGCGTGTTTCGATCGTCGGGCCCGCGTCCACGGCTCGCGCCGCGATCGCCCGCGCGTCGGAGAGCGCGTCGGCGACCACGAACGCGCGTGCGACGTCCGGGGCCGTCGCGCCGCTCTCGCGCATGGTGCGGGTGAAGAAAGCGGCGCCCATCAGGTCCACGACGTCGTTGGTGAGGGTGGTCGCGATGATCTCGCGGCGGAGACGGTGCACGCGGATCGCGTCGCGGCAGCGGGCGACCATCCGCGCCGGGAAATACGCCAGCAGCACGCGCTCGAGGTGGGGATCCTCGCAGAGCGCGTCGCTCGCGAGGAGCCGCGTCGCGTGCATCTTGGCGTAGGCGAGCAGCACCGCCAGCTCCGGCCGGGTGAGGCCGCGGGCGATCGAGCGCCGGGCGCGCAGCGCGTCGCGGTCGGGGAGTCCCTCGAGGGCGCGATCGAGGAGGCCGGTCGCCTCGAGGTCAGCCATCATCTCGCGGAAGTGGACGAGCCGGGTCTCGCTGCGGCGCTGATCGCGCGAGATGGCGCGGCTCTGGCTCCGGTTGTGCGCGAGCACGAGCGCGGCCACGTCCTCGGCGAGCTCCTGGAGGAGCGCGTTCCGCTCGGCCGTCGTCATGGCGCCGCTCGCCACCGGCGGCTGGAGCGCGATCTTGAGGTTCACCTCGTGATCGGAGGTGTCGACGCCCGCCGAATTGTCGATGGCGTCGGTGTTGATGCGTCCGCCGGCGAGCGCGAACTCGACCCGGGCGCGCTGCGTGAAACCGAGGTTCCCGCCTTCGCCGACGACGCGCGCGCGCAGCTCGCTCGCGTTGACGCGCACGGTGGCGTTCGTGCCGTCGCCGACGTCGGCGTTGCTCTCGCCGCGCGACTTCACGTACGTGCCGATGCCGCCGTTGAAGAGCAGGTCGGTCGGCATCCGCAGAACCGCCTGGATCAGCTGGTCGCCGTCGATCGTCTCGGCGGCGATGCCGAGCATGGCGCGCGCCTCGGCCGAGAGGCGGACGATCTTCGTGCCGCGCGGGATCACCGCGCCTCCCGCGCTCAGCGCCTCGGGGCGATAGTCGGCCCAGCTCGAGTGCGGCAGGGCGAACAGGCGCGTGCGCTCGGCGTACGATGCCTCCGGATCCGGGTCGGGATCGAGAAAGACGTGGCGGTGGTCGAACGCCGCGCGCAGCCGCGCGGCGCGGGAGCACAGCAGGCCGTTCCCGAAGACGTCGCCGCTCATGTCGCCGATGCCGGTCACCGTGAAAGGGTCGCGGGCGACGTCGCGTCCGTCGAGCTCGCGGAAGTGGAGCGCGACGCATTCCCAGGCGCCGCGGGCGGTGATGCCCATGCGCTTGTGGTCGTACCCGTGCGAGCCGCCCGAGGCGAAGGCGTCGCCGAGCCAGAAGCCCCGCTCCTCGGCGAGCGCGTTGGCGACGTCCGAGAACGTCGCGGTGCCCTTGTCGGCGGCGACGACCAGGTAGGGATCCGGCTCGTCGTGGCAGACGGTCCCCTCCGGACGCGCGATGCGGTCGCCGTCGACGTCGTCGGTGAGGTCGAGGAGGCAGCCGACGAACGTGCGATAGGCGTCGAGCACCGCCGGCGGACTCACGGGCCCCTTCACGACGAAGCCGCCCTTCGCGCCGACCGGCACGATGACGGCGTTCTTCACGGTCTGCGTCTTCATGAGGCCGAGGACCTCGGTCCGGAAGTCGTCGCGCCGATCGCTCCACCGCAGACCGCCCCGCGCGATGCGTCCCGCCCGCAGGTGCACGCCCTCGATGCGCGGGCCGTGGACGAAGATCTCGTACAACGGGCGCGGCTTCGGCATGTGGTCGACCCGGGTGCCATCGATCTTGAACGCGACGGTGTCGCCGCGGCCGGCCGCGAGCCCGGCGTAGTAGCTCGTCCGGACGGTCGCGCCGACCATGTTGCCGAGCGCGCGGAGCACGCGGTCGTCGGCGATGCTCGGGACGTCGTCGAGCGCGCGCACGAACGCCTCGTAGGCCGCGGAGGCGCGGCCGCGATCGGCGTGCGGGTCGTGGCGCGCGCCGAACCACGCGAAGAGCAGCGCGGCGTGGCTCGGGTTGCGGATGAGCGCCTCGACCGACGCCCGCGGGCTCGGCGCCGCGCCGATCTGCGCCGCGTAGGCGGCGTAGGCGCGCAGCACTTGCACCTCCTGCCACGCGAGGCCGGCGGCCGGCACCAGGCGGTGCAGCCCGTCGCTCTCGACCCGACCCTCGCGGACGGCGAGCACGGTCGCGACGAGGCGCGCGGCGTCGCGCGCGACGTCCACGCGATCGCCCGCCTCGGTCCGCACGAGGAAGGTCTCGACGTGGGCGGGCGCGCCGTCGAGCGCGGGCAGGAGCACGGTGTTCTCCGCGAACACCCGCAGGCCGAGGTCTTCGAGCACGGGCATGACGTCGGAGAGGACGAGGGGCTCCCGCAGATAGAGCTTGAGCGCGGTGTAGGGCTCGGGATGTCCGGCGGCGTCGGCGAGGGCGATTCGCGTCCTGCCGCCGCCGGCGAGGGCCTCGAGCTCCGCCACGTCGTCGGCGGCGGTTGCCGGGTCGGTCGCCGCCTTGTAGGCGTCCGGAAAGATCGCCGCGTAGCGGTCCGCGAGGGCCGCACCGTCGACGTCGCCCCGCGCGCTGCGCAGCCGATCGCGCAGGCGGTCGTTCCAGCCGCGCGTCAGCTCGGCGATCTCGCACTGCAGGTCCTCGCGCCGGATCGCCAGCACCTGGGCACGCGACGCGGCGAGCGAGACGTGCAGGCGCGCGTGCTCGCCCTCGCCGAGCACGACGTGGTCTTCGACGACCTCGCCGCCGAAGCGCGTCGCCAGCAGGTCGCGCACGCGGTCGCGGACGACCTCGGAGAAGGCGTCGCGCGGCATGACGATCGTGGCGGCGACGCCGCGCTCGAGCGGATCGGGGCGCAACGTGAGCGACAGCTCGCGCGTGCGCTCGGCCGCGAGGATCGCGCGGATCTCGCCGCGGATCGCGTCGACCGACATCGCGAAGAGATCGGCCTTGGGCAGCGTGTCGAAGACGGCCAGGATCTCGCGGTGCTCGTGCGAATCCGGGACGACGCGCTCGGCCTGCAACACCTGCTGCAAGCGCCGCCGCAAGACCGGGATCTCCGAGGCCTCGTCGGCATGGGCCTGGAAGGTGAAGAGTCCGAGGAGGCGGAACTCGCCGCGCACGCGACCCTGGCGGTCGAGCTTCTTGACGCCCACGTACTCCATCCGCACGTCGCGGTGGACCGGGGCGTGGGCGGTGGTGCGCGCGAGGACGAGCAGCGGTCCGCCGACCACGCGGCTGCGTATCGGCTCGGGGATGCTCGCGACCGGCGTCGGCTCGGCGTAGTGCGAGCGCTCCGTGCGACGGAGGAGCCCGAGACCGGAGTCGGGGTCGAGCGCGAGGGTCGGCACGTCGTCGCGCTCCTCGAGGGAGACGCTGCGGTACCCGAGGAAGACGAAGCCGCCGGCGATCAGCCAGCGCAGCAGCTCCTGGACCTCCTGCACCTCGTCGTCCCAGGCCGCGCTGCCGCCCTTGTACCCGTCGAGGTGCGCGACGACCCCCTCGGTCGCGGCGACGAGCGCGGGATAGTCGTCCGTCACGAGCACGAGGTCGGCGAGGCGCGCGGCGACGCTCGCCTCGAGATCGGCGCGGCGCTCCGCGTCGAGGGGCGGCAACACGGCGAGCACGAGCGACTCGCGCCGGCCGCTCTCGCCCGCAGCGTCGAGCCCCTGGAGCCGTCCGAGCTCGCCGCCGGCGGCGGGCTCGCGCCGCGTCGTCAGCAGCGGGTGGAGGACGTGGCGGACCTCGATGCCCGCCGCCCGCACGCAGTTGCGGATCGTGTCGACGATGAACGGGCGATCGGTCGCGACGGTCTCGAGGACGGTGGCCACGTCGTCCGCGCGGGTCCGGACGCGCGGCGCCTGGCCGGGCGCCGCGAGGAAGGCGAAGCTCCGCGTGGCGACCGCGGCGGCCGCCTCGTCGCCGAGCTCCTCGGCCCAGGGCTCGCCGTCCTTGCTGAAGAGGGCGGTGGCCAGCACGGCGATCGCCTCGTCCTCCCATCCCGCGTGGCGTTCGCGCACGCGGGAGACGATGCGCGCCAGACGATCGGTCTCGACGGCCGCCGGGCGGCTCACGGCGTCACCGGGCGCCGCCGGATGCGCGCCGCGTCCTCCCAGGGCTGGTCGACCGGAAAGGCGGCGTCGGCGTGCACCTCGATCCGCGCGCAGCCGCGCGCCGCGGCGCGCGCTCCGGCGCAGGCGAGGAGCGCGGCGACGGCCGCGGCGTCGCCGCGCAGCTCGCGTACCATCGCGGTCGTCGGACCGAGCCCGCGCACGTACGCGATCACGACGAGCCCGGCGAGGGCGTCCGCGCCTTCCCGCTCGGCGACGTAGAGGTCCTCGCGGAGCGTGCCGACGAGCCGCCGGAAGCGCTTGCGGTCCGCGCGGGCCGCGTCGAGCGGAGCGCCGAGCAGGGCTCGTACGCGCGTGAAGTCGTCCCGGCGCGCGCGCCGCACCACGAGCCCGGCCAGCATGGCCCCGGTGTTTACCAACCGGGACGCGGCCGGGCCAGCGGAGGGCATCGCGAGATCGGCTCGCATCCTCGTCGGCTCGCGCCCGCCGGCGTCCGGTCAGCGCGTCTTCTGGCGGCAGACGACGCGGTTCGCGCGTCGGTTCGTCTGGCAGCCGCTCGCGCTGACGTAGCGTTCGCTCGCGACCGCCACCGACAGTACGAGCTCGGGGGCGCGGCTGCGCTCGAGGTCGAGATGCGCTGCGGTCAGGGCGAGCGTATAGCGCGCGCCGTCGCGCGAGTGCAGCGTGACCTTCTTCACGCCGCCGAGGAGCTGGCCCGTCTTGTCGGCGAACGACAGGCTCGTGCCGTTGCGGTTCATCTTCCAGTCGCGCGCGGGGACGACCACCTGCATCAGCTGGTCGCCGTCGGTCTTGGCGAGCGTCATCGTGAGCGCTTGCCCCGCGACCTCCGCCATCGCGGCGGCCGCGATCGCGTCGAAACGGCCCTTGATGGTGATCGAGTCCTCGTGCGCGGCCTTCCCGATCGCGATCCGCATCGACTGGATCACGAGGAGGCCGCACGCGTCCGTGGCGAGCTGGTCGGGATTCGCCATCGCGTCGCAGTTGTCGCACGCGTCGCCGATGCCGTCGCCGTCGATGTCCTCCTGCCGTCCGTTGGACGCCGCGGGGCAATTGTCCTCGGCGTCGGCGATGCCGTCGGCGTCGGCATCCGGCGGCGGAGGCGTCGGCGCGATGGTCGGCGTCGGCGCCGGCGTCGGCTCGCCCGCGCCGTTCCCGGGGTACAGATAGCTCGCGCCGGCGCGGTCGTCGTCGGTGAGGCCGGCGCCGCGGCCGTCGAAGTGGGCGAACGAGTACATCGTTGCGCTCGCGTCGGTGGAGTGCGCGAGGCCGATCGTATGGCCGATCTCGTGCGTCGCGACCTCCGCGAGGTTGGTCGCGTTCCAGAACGAGCAGCCGCTCCAGCCGTTGTTGAAGATGATGTCGCCTTCGACCACCTCGCGGAACGTCGTGCCGGCGAAGGTCTTCGACGCGCCGCCGGCGCAGTAGCCGCCGATGGCGAGGACGCCGCCGCAGCCCGAGGGATCGGTCACCTCGTTGAACGGGTCGTTGAAGACGATCTTGCTGGTGCCGTCGCAGAAGCCGTTTGCGGTCGCCGCGGTCGTTCCGGCGGACTGCATGACCAGCGACGATGTCGGTACGCCGGTCCACACGGCGAACGCGTCGTTGATCGCTTTCTGGCTGGCGGTGAAGCCGATCTTCGCGTCGCCGGCCTGATCGAGGTAGTACCGCACCGGCTGGCCCTCGTCGGGGAGGAACCAGCGCACGTTGTTGAAGAGCTTGAACCCCTCGGCGTCGGTCGGCGCGGGGACCGTCGCGGCCGCGCGCGCGCCGGAGGCCGACGCGAGCGGCTGCAGCATGCGCGGCACCGGCTGACTGCGCACGATGTCCTGAAGCCGGGCGACGAACGGGCCGGCGAGGCGACGGTCGGCCGGGTCGTGGGTCTGGAGGCGCGCGCCGCCGAGGACCACGACGCCGTCCTCGTCGAGCGAGCGGCTCGCGACGCGCGCGCCGCTCGCGGGATCGGTCGCGACCGAGAACTTGCCGAGCCCCATCTGGGTCGTGCGGAGAAACCCCTCGCCGTCCTGGCCCAGGAAGGCGATGACGCTCTCGCCGACCTCGTAGCGCGCGGCGCCGTAGAGGTGCAGCTCGTCGTCGCCGACGCGGCCGCCGGGGTCGCGAATCGTGATGGTCGCCTGCGGGAGATATCCTTTGATGACGTGCTCCACCGCGAGGGTCGTGAACGTGACGATCGAGCCGCCGCTCGTGCGCTCGGCGTGCACGTCGGCCACGGTGCCGGTCACGATCGCGTCGGCGGAGAGCGTGAGCGCCTCGTCGCTCATGCGGACGAGCGTCGTCGCGCGTGCGGGCGCCGACATCAGGAGCAGCAGCCCGGCGAGCGCGGCCGCGACGCGCAGCGTGACGAGAACGGACCGACGAAGCATCGAACCCCTCCGCGACCCGAACGTGGGTCACGGGGCGCGCAGCAAAGCAGGTGCCAGCAGCGGGAGCGCATGGGACGCGCGCGGTCGTCGCTACGAGCCCGCGCTTGCGTGCCGGGCGCGTGGCGACCGTCATCGACGTGACGGAAAGCTGACGCGCGCGTCGGAAGACGGACTCGCGGCTCGCATGTCCGTTGCCTTGCAGCTTCGCTTGGCGCTAAAGACCGGCCATGCCGGCGTCCGACGATCCGAAGCTCGAGGTCACCGTGCTCGGCTCCTCGGACGCGTTCTGCAGCGGCGGGCACCCGCACGCGACGTACCTGGTCGAGACCGCGCGGGCGACGTTCCTCGTGGATTGCGGTCCGACGGTCCTGCTGGCGCTGAAGCGCCACGGCATCGACACCGCCCGCGTCGACTTCGTCGTCATCAGCCACATGCACGGCGACCACTTCGCCGGGCTGCCCTTCCTGCTGCTCGAGTCGATCTACGAGCGCCCGCGGACGCGGCCGCTCGTGGTGCTCGGTCCGCGCGGCGTCGCGGCGCGCGTCTGGGCGCTCACACGCACGCTCTACCCGGACGTGGTGCCGGACACGCTGCCGTTCGCGCTCGAGTTCGTGGAGCTCGAGCCCGAGCGTCGCGCGACGATCGCGGACGTCGAGCTCCATCCCGTGCGCGTGCCGCACCAGGACGAGGACGTCTCGCTCGCCGTCGGTTTCGCCTCGGGCGGGAAGCGGCTGCTCTACAGCGGCGATTCGCCCTGGGACGACCGCTTCCTCGAGCTCGCGCGCGACGTCGATCTCTTTCTCTGCGAGTGCACTGCGTACGACGAGCCCATGGGCCGCCACATCGAGTGGACGACGCTCGCGCCGCTCGTGCCCCGGCTCGGGTGCCGTCGCCTCGTGCTGATCCACCTCGGCCGGAAGATGCGCGAGCATTGCGGCGAGCTCGGCGTCGAGTGCGCGAGCGAGGGCATGAAGATCCGGCTGTAGGCGGGCCACTCAGCGCCGGCGCGGGCGCGGCGGCGGACCGCCGTACGGATGACCCGGCCGCACGAGCACCGAGCCCTCCGCTTCCTCGCGCGCCTTCGTGTCGTCCTCGACCACGAACGCGCCGACGCTCCGCCGCAGGAGCTCCGCGAAGAAGGGGAGCGATGCGGCGCCGCGTTCGAGGCTCGCGGCGGTCGCGGCCGCGGCGCGCGCGCTCGGCTCGCGCCCGGTCGCGTGCAGCACGAAGGCCATTTCCTCGAGCCGGCGGCGGTACGACGCCGCCGCGGCGCCGGTGAAGAGCTCGCGCTCGGCGCGCGCCAGCACGGCCTGCACGCGCTCCTCCTGCTGGGGACGGCTCAGCAGGATCGGGCTCGCGCGCGCGGCGCGGATCTCGTCGAGATATGGTGCGAGCGTGTCCCGCTCGAGGAGCCACGTCGCGAAGTCGATTTCGTCGAGCAGCGCCGCGCCCTCGGCGGCCGCGGCCGCGTCGCTCGCGACCTCCGGCGCGATGCGTGCGAGCATCGGAGACGTGAGCGGGGCGGGCGGCTGACTCGTGAGGCGCGCGCGCAACGCGGGGTACTGCCCCACGGTTTCGGCGATGCCGCCGGCGCGGGCACGCTCGTAGCCTTCCGCGAGGAGCGCGTCACCGTAGGCTCCGTCGATCGCGACCATCCGGACGTGATGCAGCGCGCGCAGGTCGTCGTGCATGCGGCGCAGCGACTTCCGCGGCAGCTCGGCGAGGTTCACGTCCCGGAGGCCCTTCGGCTCGTTCAAGATGGCGGTCATCACGAGAAGCCCGCCGCCCGCCTGCGGACGCGCGATCCGGACCAGCCGATCGCCGCGGCCGTCGATGCCGGAGACCCAACCTTCGAGCGCGGTCGCCGTCCAGCGCGGCGGGGCCACGGCTGCGGCGGGGGACGCCGGCGCGACGACCCCGCGTTGCCCGAAGCGATAGAGCGCGCGCCGCGCGTCCTTCGCGACCGCCTTCCAGCCGCGGCCCTCGGCCGCTGCCGCGAGCTCGCGGAGCGCCACGGCGTGCGCCTCGTCGACGACGGTGCTCAGGCGCTCGACGAGCGCGCGGTCGAGCGCGGCGGTGCGGCCGGCGAGCGCGAGCAGGTCAGCCGGCGTCGTGTCGTCGTCGGCGACGCCGGCCGCGCGGAGCGCTTCGCGCCCGGCCGCGGCGTCGTCACTCATCGCGCGTCGCGGTCACCGTGGCGCGTGGGTACTGCTCGAGCTTCGCGGTCACGTGATCGCGGATCCACTTGCCGTCCCACCATGCGACGGGGTCGACGTGGACGCCGTAGAGCATGATGCTGAAGTGCAGGTGATCGCCGCCGGCGAGCCCCGTCTCGCCGGTCCGGCCGAGGGTCTCGCCGCGTTGCACTTCCTGTCCTTGCGTCACGGTGATCGCGCTCAAGTGGCCGTAGAGCGAGAAGATGCCGAGCCCGTGGTCGACGATGACCGCCTCGCCGTAGATGCCGAGGTCGTCGGCGAAGACGACCTTGCCGGTGCTCGCCGCGACGACCGGAGCCTGGCGGAGCGATGCGAGGTCGTACCCGAGGTGCGTCTGGGTATCGATGATGGTTCCGTCGTGGCGATACGAGCGGCGATCGCCGAAGCCGGCGAGCGGCGCGCTGTTCGGCTGGCGGAGGAACGCACCGTCCCACCTGGGCGTCGCGGCCGACGTGCGGGTGGCTTCCTTGATCCGCACCTCGCTGTTCTGCCGCACGGTTCGGTTCACGTAGAGGTAGCCCTGCACGAGATCGGGCTGCGCGGGCAGGCGACTCGCGTTCAGGATCTCGGGCACCTTGCGCTCGAGGAACGGGTCGTCGATGTCGAGCGTCTTGTTCGCGAAGGTGCGCGGCTTCACGACCGTGTGGAACGTCACTTCGCGCCGGTTCCCTGCGGCGTCCTCGGCGACGGTTTTCGCGGTGGCCTTGTGGTCGAGGTCCTGCGGGACGGCGAAGAACGCCGCGTGGATGGCCGGGTCGGCGAAGAGCCCGGCCGTACCCGGAAAGAAGTAGCTCGCCACCGCGACACCGCTCCTCACCGCGTCGGACGAGGTCCTGTAGAGCATGAAATCGAGGCCGCCGAGCGTGAGGTAGTGCTGCTGCGAGAGCACCTCGACGGTCGGCGGGCTCAGATCGATGGTGAAGGGCGCTTCGAGCAGCACCGGATCGCTGCGCAGCCAGCGCAGCCAGGAATAGTCGCCCGCGAACACCCGGAGCGTCGCCGGTCCCTCGCCGAGCTTGTGGTCGATCGGCGCGAGCGGCCTGCTGACCGTGGTCTCGAAGATCCCGCTGCCGCGCCACGTCTGGGCGGGGTAGGTCTCGCTGGCGAGCACGGTGGTGGCGCCGTTGCTCTCGACCTCGACGCGGCTCCACGCGAGCCCGGTGCCGACGTCGTGGAGCGTGACGTCGATCGTGCTGCCGCGGCCGAGGGCGGTGACGGGATGCGCGAGCTCCGCGGTCGGCCGCCGGCGCTCGAGCTTCACCCACCCGACGAAGACGATCGACGCGACGAGCGCGAGCGTGACTCCGAGCACCAGCCGGCGACCCACTCCACCCTCGCGCTGGCCACGTTGTCGCCCTTGCCGTGCCATCGACCCGCTCGCGACCTTACGAGCCGCTCCGAAGGGTGTCAATCTTGCCGGGCCGCGAGCGCGGTGATGAGGTCGAGCAAGCTCGCAGTGATCCGCTGCGTCGCGCCCCAGATCACGCGGCCGTCGTGACGATAGGCCGTGACCGGGATCGCACGCCCCTCGATCGTCCACGATTCCGTGACGCTCGTCGCGGGATCGTCGAGAACGCGGAGCGGCAGCGCGAACGCGTCGTGCACCTCGCGCGGGTCCAGGCGGAGCGCGTAGGGGTGCGGGACGCGCGCCACGAAAGGCGTGATGACGAAGTTCGAGCTGAAGGTGCGGATCGGGTCGAGCGCGCCGAGCACGTCGACGTCGGAGGCGCGGAGACCGATCTCTTCGTCGGCCTCGCGGAGCGCGGTCGCGAGCAGCGAGGGGTCGCGCTCGGGCGCGTGGCGCCCGCCGGGGAAGGCGACCTGTCCGGCGTGCTGGGGCAGGGCGGCGCTGCGGGTCGTATAGAGGAGGTGCAGGTCGTCGTCGACGTCGAAGAGCGGCACCAGCACGGCCGCCTGGACGGCCGACGACGGCGGCGGCGCCGGGCGCGGCTCGGCGAGCGCCGCCCGCAGCGCCGGCAGGATCTCGCGGGTCATCGGGCCGGATATCACGGCGGTTCGCCCGCCCGAAAGCGCGTGCTATGCGCGGCGGATGGCCTGCGTCGTCGTGCGCTACCACGAGATCGCCCTCAAGGGCGGGAATCGGCAGCGCTTCGTGCAGCGTCTGATCGCGAACCTGCGCGACGCGACGACCGGCCTCGGGGTGCGGAGCGCCGACAGCCTGCCGGGGCGGATCGTGCTGCGGCTCGCGCCGGAGGCGCCCGTCGACCTCGTGTGCGAGCGCGTGGCGCATACCTTCGGGGTCGCCAACTACTCGGCCGGCGTGGAGATCCCGGCCGGCCTCGACGCCATCCGCGCGGCGGTGCTCGACTGCGCGCGCGCGGAGGCGTTCACGACGTTCGCGGTCCGCGCGCGGCGCGCCGACAAGTCGTTCCCGATGACGTCGCCCGAGCTCGGCGCGTTCCTCGGCGCGGCAGTCGTGGCCGAGGTCGGCGGACGCGTCGACCTCGAGACGCCCGACCTGCCGATCACCGTCGAGATCCTGCCGCGGACGGCGTACGTGTCGGGCGGCAAGCGCCCAGGGCCGGGCGGCCTGCCGGTGACGATCAGCGGACGGGTGACGTGCCTCATGTCGGGCGGCATCGACTCGCCGGTTGCGGCGTACCGCATGATGCAGCGCGGGTGCCGCGTCGACTTCGTGCACTTCAGCGGCGTGCCGTACACGAGCCGCGCGAGCGTCGACAAGGCGCGGGATCTCGTCGAGCACCTCACGCGCCGGCAGCTGCGCTCCGATCTCTGGGTCGTGCCGTTCGGCGAGATCCAGAGCGAGATCGTCGCGCGCGTGCCGCGCAGCCATCGCGTCGTTCTCTATCGTCGCATGATGCTGCGGATCGCCGAGGCGCTCGGACGACACGGCGCGCGCGTTCTGGTGACGGGCGAGAGCCTCGGCCAGGTCTCGTCGCAGACGCTGGAGAACATGCAGACGATCGCGGCGGCGACGTCGGCGCTCGTGCTCCGGCCGCTCGTCGGCATGGACAAGAACGAGATCATCCAGCAGGCGGTCCGCATCGGCACGTTTACGACGTCGATCCTGCCGGACCAGGACTGCTGCACGCTCTTCACGCCCGCGCACCCGACGACGCGCGCGACCCTCGCCGAGGTCGAGGCGGCGGAACGGCAGCTCGACGTGCCGGCGCTGGTCGCACGCGGTGTCGCGGATGCGACGCGCGAACGCTTCGTGTTCCCGCCCGAACTCGCCGGCAAGGCCGCCGCCGGGACGCGTCTCACGGTCCAGGGCTGAGCGTCGCCGCGGCGAAGCGCGCGACGAACGCGCGCGCCACCGCGGCCGGCGTCTCGCCGTCCTGATCGACGGCGGCGTTCATCCGCCGCATGAGGTCGGGCGGAATCGCGCCCGCGAGCGGTCGGAGCGCGCGCACCACATCCGGTCGCTCGCGCACGAGGCGGGCGCTCGCGAGCAGGACCGCGTCGTAGGGCGGAATGACGTGCCGGTCGTCGGCCAGCACCGTGAGGCCGAGCGCGCCGATCCGGCCGTCGGTCGAGAAGGCGCTGATGACGTCGACCTGCGCGCTCGCGACCGCGGCGTACATGAGCGACGCGTCCATGCTGCGTCGCTCGCGGAAGCGGAGCCCGTAGGTGGCGGCGAGCGCGGTCCATTCGGGCCGGCCGAAGAACTCGTAGTCGCCCGCCATGACGAGGTCGGGCGCGTGCGCCGCCAGGTCGCTGATCGTCGTCACGCCGAGCCGGCCGGCGGACTCGTCGCGCATCGCGAGCGCGTACGCATTCTCGAATCCGAGCGCCGCGACGAGCGTGATCCCGTGCGTCTCGGTCAGGTGCCGGCTCACCTCGGCCAGCACCACCGCCGGATCGGGCGGGACGTCCGTGCGCTTCATGACGGTTGCCCAGATCGTGCCGGTGTAGTCGACGTAGAGGTCGAGCGCGCCCGCTGCGAGGGCATCGAAGGCCACGGTCGATCCGAGCGATGCCACGACGCGGGTCGGGTGCGACGTGGTCCGCGCGATCGCGCCCGCGACGATCTCGCTCAACACGTACTGTTCCGTGAACGTCTTGGCGCCGATCACGACCGGGCGCTCGGCGGCGCCGAGGCGCCGGCCGACGGCGTGCGCCGCGGTCGCGAGCGCCAGCGCGGCGAGGCACGCGAGCGCGGCGGCGACGATGCCGCGTCGGCCCGTGCGCACGCCCACCTCCGCCGCGTGCACGAGCGCGTCGAGCGCGAGCGCGAGCGCGGCGGACGCGAAGCAACCGGTGAGCACCGCCGCCAGATTGCGGGTCTGGAGGCCGCTGAAGATGTAGTCGCCGAGGCTCGGGGCGCCGATCGGCGTCGCGAGGGTCGCGATGCCGACGATCCAGACCGTCGCCGTGCGGATGCCGGCGACGACGACCGGCCCCGCGAGCGGCAGCTCGACGAGCCGCAGTCGTTCGCGGTCCGTCATGCCGACGCCGCGCGCGGCTTCGACGACCACCGGATCCACGCCGCGAATACCGGTCACCGTGTTTCGGAGGATCGGCAGCACGCCGTAGCACGTGAGCCCGAGGAGTGCGGGGAGGTAGCCGATGCTCGGCACGTCGATGCCGACGAAACGCCGCGCGAGCGCGCCGAGTGCCGCGAGCGCGGGCACCATCACGGCGAGCAGCGCGAGGCTCGGGATCGTCTGCACCGCGCTCGCGACGGCGAGCGCGAAGGGCTCGGCGCGCGGTCGGTGCGTCACCCACACGCCGACGGGGAGGCTGAGGGCGATCGCGAGAGCGAGGGCGGCGAGCGCGAGCTCGAGGTGCGCGGCGAGGCGTTCCGGCAGGAGCGCGAGCTGCTCGCTCATGCGCGGCCGGGCGGCTGCGCGTCCGCCCGGAGGGCGGCCAGCCCGCGGAGCGGCGCCGCGAGGAGCCGCCGGACATACTCCGTCGCCGGCCGCGCCATGAGCGCCGACGGCGCGTCGATCTGCTCCACGCGTCCGTCGTTCAGGACGGCGATGCGGTCGGCGACGACGAGGGCTTCGAGGACGTCGTGGGTGACGAAGATCGCGGTGAGATCGAGCCGGCGTGCGATCGCGAGGAACGATTGCTGCAGGCGCTCGCGTGTGAGCGGGTCGAGCGCGCCGAACGGCTCGTCGAGCAGCAGCACGCTCGGCTGGGCGGCGATCGCGCGCGCGACGCCGACCCGCTGTTGTTGGCCGCCCGAGAGCGAGGCCGGGGCGCGATCGCGGAAGCGCGCGGGCGCGAGCTCGACGAGGTCGAGCAGCTCGTCGACGCGCGCCGCGACGCGCTCGTCCGGCCACCCGAGGAGGCGCGGCGTGACGCCGACGTTCTCGCCGACCGTCATGTGGGGGAAGAGGCCGACCTGTTGGAAGCAGTAGCCGATGCGGCGACGGAGCGCGTGCGGGGCGAGCGCGGCGACGTCGACGCCGTCGAGCTCGACCCGTCCGCCGTCGGGCTCGATCAGGCGGTTCACCATCTTGAGCGTCGTCGTCTTGCCCGAGCCGGAGCCGCCGAGGAGCACCAGACGCTCGCCGCGCGCGACCTCGAGCGTGAGCCCGTCGACGACCGTCGCGTCGCCGAAGCGCTTGCGCAGCTCGACCAGGCGCAGCACGGGATCACCCCCGCGGGAGGTCGGCGAGGAACGGCTCGACGGCGGCGAGGAACCCGCTCGGGTTGTCGCCCATGACCGAGTGTCCGGCGCCCGGCACCGTGCGCACCTCCGCGCCCACGACGCCGCCGAAACGCGCCGCGACCTCGGGGTCGAGGATGTCGCTCTCGCCGCCGCGCACGATCAGCACCGGGCAGCGGATGCCGGAGACGCGCTCCCAGAGGTCTCCCATGCCTTCGCCGACGCGCGCCGGGTTGCGCAGGGCGGGATCGTACTTCCAGGTCCAGCGCCCGTTCGGGAGCCGCCTCAGATTGTGGCGCAGACGTTCCCGGATGTTGTCGAGCGAGCGGCGCGGGTTGAACGCGTGCGCGCGGGCGACGAAGTCCTCGAACGTGTCGAGCTCGTCGGTCGCGGCGACGAAGTTGCGGATGTTGTCGACGCCGTCGCGTCGCACCTCGGGCGCGATGTCCACGACGACGAGCGCGCGCACGAGGTCGGGCCGGCGGGCGGTGAGCGTCAGCGCGACGAGGCCGCCCATCGAGAGGGCGACGACGACCGCCGGAGCGCCGAGCGTCGTCTCGACGAAGCGCTCGACGTCGCGGCTTTGCGTCGCGAGGCGGTAGTCGCCGTCGGCCGCCCAGCTCGAATCGCCGTGGCCGCGCTGGTCGAGCGCGCGTACGTGATGGGTGCGCGCGAAGCTCGGAGCGACCTCGTCCCAGCTGTGCGCCGTCTGTGTGATGCCGTGCAGGCAGACGAGGGGCGGATGTCCGACCGTGCCCCAATCGAGATAGTGGAGCGAGAGATCGTCGAGCGTGGTGCTGGCGTCGGTCGGATGGGGCATCGGTGTCTCCCGCGTCACTCGACGCGCGCGCGGCGCCGCCAGGCGTCGAGCACGCCGGCGAAGCTCGCCCGCAACGTGGCCGGTAAGCCGTCGAGGTCGGTCGCCGCGGGCGGTGGCGGGCAGGTCGGCGCGGGCGCGCGCCGCGCCGGCGTCGGGGCCGCGGCGCGGCCCTCGGTCAGTACGAGAAAGAGATCGTCGACGAGCGGCCGCGTCAGGCGCTCGTTCAGGGCGGCGACGATGCCGCGCTTCAAGAGGTTCAGCTCCTGCATCCAAGGGGCGCTCGACACCGCGACGACGAGCGTCCGGCCGCGCAGGCGGACGGGCTCCGCGCGGCGTGCGATGGCCGCGCCGACCGCATCGCTCCAGACCCGCCAGATGGCGCTCGCGCCGGGCGTCCCGAGGACGCGGTCGAGGCAGGTTTCGAGCACTCCGTCGATGCTCGCAGGCTCGCGGCGCGGGCTCACGCGGCGGTCCTTAGCGTGAGCGTCGCCATGGAGAAAGCCTTGCGGATCGCGACGATTTTTTTCTTGACAGGCTGTCCATTCCTTGTGTACTGACCCGCCTCGCTCTACAACATCTTGATGGTTCGCGGGTCGAAGCCAAGTCGTGTCACGGATCGCTCCGAGCAGCTCGGAGCGCCGCAAAACCAGCAAATCGAGGGTCGTGCCATGGAAAATGGGGTGGCGGTGGGCGGCATGGACGGGGCGGCGGAGGCGCAACGGATGGCGTTCGGAGAGGAGGCTCCGGCGGAGGGGCGATCGGGCCTCGCGATCAAGCGCTATTTCACGCAGGCCGGCCTGGATCCGTTCGCGAACGTGGAGTGGGAGCGACGGAGCGCGGTCATCTACGGAGAGAAGGGCGAGGTCGTCTTCGAGCAACACGAGGTCGAGATCCCGAAGGCCTGGACGCAGCTCGCGACCAACGTCGTGGTCTCGAAGTACTTCCGGGGTCCGCTCGGGACGCCGCAGCGCGAGACGAGCGTTCGTCAGCTGATCGGGCGCGTCGTCGGAACGATCCGCTCGTGGGGCACCGCGCAGGGCTACTTCGCGACGCCCGCCGACGCGGCGGTCTTCGCGGACGAGCTCACGCACCTCCTGCTCCACCAGAAGGCCTGCTTCAACAGCCCGGTCTGGTTCAACGTCGGCGTCGAGGCGAAGCCGCAATGCAGCGCCTGCTTCATCCTCTCCGTCGAGGACACCATGGACTCGATCCTCGACTGGTACCGCCGCGAGGGCGTCATCTTCAAAGGCGGCTCCGGCTCGGGGGTGAACCTCTCGAAGCTCCGTTCGTCGAAAGAGCGGCTGGTCGGCGGCGGAACGGCGTCGGGTCCGGTCTCCTTCATGAAGGCGGCCGACGCGTCGGCGGGCGTCATCAAGTCGGGCGGGAAGACGCGGCGGGCGGCCAAGATGGTCGTCCTGAACGTCGACCACCCCGACGTCATGGAGTTCATCGCCTGCAAGACCGAGGAGGAGCGTAAGGCGCGGGCCCTGATCGCGGCCGGCTACGACAGCTCGCTCGACGGCGCGGCGTATGGATCGGTCGCGTTCCAGAACGCCAACAACTCGGTGCGGGTGACGGACGCCTTCATGAGCGCCGTCATTTCCGACGGCGACTGGCAGACGAGGTTCGTGCGGACCGGCGAGGTGGCGGAGACGTTCCGCGCCCGCGACGTCATGCGCGCCATCTCCGAGAACGCGCACGCCTGCGGCGATCCGGGTCTCCAGTTCGACACGACCATCAACGACTGGCACACCTGCCCGGCGAGCGGCCGCATCAACGCGTCGAATCCGTGCAGCGAGTACATGCACCTCGACAACTCGGCCTGTAACCTCTCGTCGCTGAACCTCATGAAGTTCGTCGGCGCGACGGGCGATTTCGACGTCGACGCGGTCAAGCACGCCGTCGACGTGATGATCACCGCACAGGACATCCTCGTCGACAACTCGAGCTATCCGACGCCGGAGATCGAGAAGAACGCGCACGCGTTCCGCGAGCTCGGGCTCGGCTACGCCAATCTCGGCGCGCTCCTGATGTCGCTCGGTCTCCCGTACGACTCCGAGGCGGGTCGGCAGTACGCGGCGGCCGTGACGGCGCTCGTGTGCGGCGAGGCGTATCTCCAGTCGGCGCGCATCGCCGGCGGGATGGGACCGTTCGCGGGCTACGGACCGAATCGCGAGCCGATGCAGCGGGTGATCGGCAAGCACCGCGCGGCGGCGCACAAGATCGACCCGTCGCTCGTGCCGCTCGAGCTGTTGAGCGAGTCGCGGCGGGTGTGGGACGAGGCGTACGCGCTCGGCGAGAAACAGGGATTCCGGAACTCGCAGGCGACCGTGTTGGCGCCGACGGGAACCATCGCGTTCATGATGGACTGCGACACGACCGGAATCGAGCCCGACATCGCGCTCGTGAAGTACAAGAAGCTGGTCGGCGGCGGCATGCTGAAGATCGTCAACATGACGATCCGGCGCGCGCTCACCCGGCTCGGGTACGAGAGCCGCGAGATCCAGGACATCCTCGAGTACATCGAGGAGCAGGAGACGATCGAGGGGGCGCCGCACCTCGAGGACGAGCACCTCGCCGTCTTCGACTGCGCGTTCAAGCCACAGCGCGGGGCGCGCTCGATCCACTACCTTGGCCACATCCGCATGATGGGCGCGGCACAGCCCTTCATCTCGGGCGCCATCTCCAAGACCGTCAACATGCCCGCCGACGCCACGGTCGACGACGTGACCGAGGCGTATCTCGAGGCCTGGCGCGACGGCCTCAAGGCGATCGCGATCTACCGCGACGGTTGCAAGCAGACGCAGCCGCTCAACACGGGCAAGACCGTCGAGGTGGCGAAAGTCGAGGCGCGGCCGACGCGGCGTCGGCTACAGAACGACTGCAAGTCCGAGCGCCACAAGTTCGAGATCGCCGGGCACGAGGGGTATATCCACGTCGGGTTCTACGAGGACGGCACCCCGGGCGAGATCTTCATCAAGATGGCGAAGGAAGGCAGCACCATCTCCGGCTTGATGGATACGATCGCGACGCTCACGTCCATGGCGCTCCAGTACGGCGTGCCGCTCGAGGTCCTCGTCAACAAGTTCGCGCACGTCCGCTTCGAGCCCTCCGGGTTCACCAAGAATCCGGAGATCCCGATGGCGAAGTCGCTGACCGACTATATCTTCCGCTTCCTCGGCTCGCGCCACTTGTCGGCCGAGCAGCGGCGGGAAGTCGGGCTCGCCGAGGTCGTCACGGCCGAGATCGAGGGCGGTGCGCGATCGAGTGTCGTGAGCTTCAGTCCGCAGGCCGACGCGCCGAGTTGCTCCGATTGCGGCGCGATCATGGTGCGCAACGGCAGTTGCTACAAATGTCTCAACTGCGGCTCCACGAGCGGTTGCTCGTGAGTCTCGAAGCAGGGTCCGCCGTCGCGATGGCTCCGGAGCGTCGCGACGTGGAGGGGGAACGGGAATCGGTGGGGAACTGAGGCGGTGGTCGAGTTCCCGGAGCCTCGTTGTGGTCGTGGTGGCCGGGGGAAAACGAGAGCCGGTACGTGACCGACACGTACCGGCTCTCGTCGTTGTGGCTGGCCGCGTACGGCGCGGGCGACTGCTCCCTTGACAGCGAAAAGCGGCACCCTATAAGGGCCGCATGATCACGAGGGGCTGCGCATGGCCGATACGTTGAAGTTCACGAACGATCATCTCTGGCTACGCATTGACGGATCGCGTGCGCACGTCGGCATCTCGGAGCATGCTCAGGGAGAGCTCGGTGAGATCATCGCCATCGAGCTTCCGGACGTGGGAGACGAGGTGGAGAAGGGGGAGTCCTTTGGTGAGCTCGAGTCCGTCAAGACGGTGAACGAACTCATCGCTCCCGTTTCCGGTCAGGTGGTCGCTATCAACACCGAGCTCGACGATCATCCGACCATCGTCAACGAGGATCCGTATCACGAAGGGTGGCTGATCGAGGTCGAGATCAACGACAGCTCCGAGCTCGAATCCCTTCTGGACGCCGACGAGTACGACGAGCTGGTTTCGGGCGAGGAAGAGGCGTGATCCTCGGGCTTCGGCCCGCGCTCCTCACGCTCGCGCTCTCGCTTGCTTCGTTCGTCGCTCCGCTCGGATCGTCGCGCGCGGCCGACGGCAGCGCGCTCGATGCGCGGCTTTCGGCGCGCGGCATACGCGACGCCCGTGTGCTCGAAGCGTTTGCGCGCGTTCCCCGCGACGCCTTCGTTCCGGAGGATGCGCTCGAACGGCGCTTCGACGACAAGCCGCTGCCCCCGACCTTCACGCAGGTCATCTCGCAACCCTATCTGCTGGCGCGGATGATCGAGCTGGTGCAGCCGAAGGCGGACACGCGCGTGCTCGAGGTCGGCACCGGCACGGGGTACGCCGCCGCACTCCTCGCCGAGCTCGCCGCCGAGGTCTTCTCGGTTGGCGTCATTCCCGAATCCGCGGCGACCGCGCGCCTGCGGTTGGCGCGCGAGGGATACCAGAACGTGCACGTGAAGGTCGGCGACGGCTCGCTCGGCTGGCGTGAGTACGGTCCGTACGACGCGGTCATCGTCACGTCGATCGGTCCCCGCGTGCCGCCCGCGCTCATCGAGCAATTGGTCGAGGGTGGGGTGCTGGTGATGCCGGTCGGCCCGCCGCGCGGGAGGCAGGTGTTGCTGCGGGGCGTGAAGAAGGGGTTCAAGCTGCGCGCCAAGGAAGTGGCGGAGCTTCAACCCGGAGGCGGTTCGGCCGCTCCTCGGCCGCCTGCGCGTGGCCCGGGACGAGGTCAGGGAGCGACGTCCGGCGCAGAGCCCGAACGAGCTCCGAAACGATAGATGACCTCGCCCGGTCGCGTGAATCCCAGTTGCTCGCGCGCCAGACGCTCGAGCGTGCGGTCGTCGGCGCGCAGGCGATGAATCCGGTTTCGGAGCTGAGCGTTCTCGTGCAACAGGACCGCGATGCGACGATCGAGCTCGTCCTGCTCCGCCGTCAGCGTCCGGAGATGAAGCACGCCACGGCTGCCGAAGATCACGACACCGACGAGCACCGTCGTCGCCGCGACCGCCGCCATTACCACCGCGCGTTGGCGAGATGTGCTCGCCGCACCCCTCCACCACATGCGGCGCGATCGTATACGAGCGATCCGCCGGGCCACAAGCCGAACCACCGAAGGAGAGCACGATGAAGATCGCCAAGGTGCATGCGCGTGAGATCCTCGACTCGCGAGGGAATCCCACGGTCGAAGTCGACGTAACCCTGAACGACGGGACGCTCGGACGCGCCGCGGTTCCGTCCGGAGCATCGACCGGGGAGTACGAAGCGGTCGAGCTGCGCGACGGGCGGGACGAGCGCTACTCCGGCAAGGGCGTCAGGCGCGCCGTCGACAACGTGAACAAGGCGCTCGCGCGCAAGCTCGTCGGGTGCGATCCGCGGCGTCAGGCCGAGATCGATCGGCTGATGATCGAGCTCGACGGGACGCCGAACAAGAAGCGTTTCGGCGCGAACGCGATCCTCGGAGTGTCGCTCGCCGTCGCCCGGGCGGCTGCCGCGCGCTCCGGCAAGGCGCTCTACGCCTACCTCGGCGGCGCGCGCGCGCGCGTGCTTCCCGTTCCGATGTTCAACATCCTGAACGGCGGCGCGCATGCCGACAACACGGTCGATCTCCAGGAGTTCATGGTGATGCCGGTCGGCGCCCGATCCTTCGCGGACGCGCTGCGGGTGGGCGCCGAGATCTTCCACGCCTTGCGGGCGGTGTTGCGAGGCCGGAGGCTGTCGACCGGGGTCGGCGACGAGGGTGGCTTCGCGCCGAACCTCGCGTCCGACGAGGAGGCGCTGGCGGCCATCATGGAAGCGATCGGGGCCGCCGGCTATCGTGCCGGGACGCAGGTGAAGATCGCCATCGACGCGGCGGCAAGCGAGCTCTGGAAGGACGGCCGCTACGTGTTCAAGAAATCGGGCGCCGCCGATCGCACACAGGCCGACATGGTCGACCTGTATGCCGACTGGGTCGACCGGTACCCCATCGTCTCGATCGAGGACGGCATGGCCGAGAACGATTGGGACGGGTGGGCGCTCCTCACGAAACGCTTGGGGCGCAAGATCCAGCTCGTCGGCGACGACCTGTTCGTCACCAATCCGAGCCGGCTCCGCCAGGGTATCGAGGCGGGTGCCGCCAACTCCATCCTGGTCAAGGTGAATCAGATCGGGACGCTCACGGAGACCCTCGAGGCGATCACCGTCGCGCGCGAGGCCGGCTACACGACCGTCATTTCGCACCGCTCCGGCGAGACCGAGGACTCCACGATCGCCGACCTCGCGGTCGCCGTGAACGCGGGCCAGATCAAGACCGGCAGTCCGTGTCGGGGCGAGCGCACGGCGAAATACAATCAGTTGCTGCGCATCGAAGAAGCCCTCGGCCGACGGGCGACGTACCCGGGCGCGAAAGCCTTCATGTTCCGGACCCCGCGTCGCGCGGCGCGGCGGCGCTAGGAGTCTCCGCACGGACCGGCCTTCCAGCTCGGATCCGATCCGTGCGGAGCTTCCCTCGGAATTCGCCCGCGTCCGGTCCATGTTTCTGAGCTGGTTTAAAACGCTCTGTTACTCTTTCCCCCAGGGAGGGGTGAACGCGATTTTAAGCTCGCGAGTGTCTCCCGACATGACTCTGATTCTCCATCGGAATTCAGTTCCAAAATGCAATTTTTCTCTTGACATGCGCTACAGCACTTTCCTATGATGCCATCCGGTTGAGTGGTGGGGTGGCTGTGGATCGGGGGAGCGCTCGCCTGAGCGAACCTAGGGTCAAACGCAGCTAACGTTTTTGAGGAGGTGCCTATGGCAGCCAAGAAGAAAGCGTCCAAGGCCAAGAAGAAAGCGCCGGCCAAGAAGGGCGCTGCCAAGAAGAAGAAGTAGCTTCTTCTCTTCAGTTCTGTTCGCAGCGAGAAGTTCTCGTAGCGTGTAGTTTCCGTCTGGACTCAGGCGAGGTGTAGAGCCCCCTGGGCTCTATGGAAAAAGGCCCTTCGGCTTCCCGTCGAAGGGCTTTTTTCATGTTCCGATGCCGACCGATCTCTCCGGAATCACCGTCGACGTCGCGCGCGCCGAGGCATCCCGCTTCCGGCACCCGCTGTTGCTGCTGCACGGGTTGTGGACCGGAGGATGGATCTGGCGCGATTTCTCCGCGTACCTCGCGCATCGCGGATGGGACGCATGGGTTCCGTCCTTCCTTTCCGGACGCGAGGCGCCCGGCGTGGAGAGCCGCCGGCGCGCGCTCCTCGATGTCTGTCGTGATCTTCCCGCTCCGCCGGTCGTCGTGGCGCACGACGCCGGCTTGGTGTTCGCCGATCTCATCGCCCGTGATCTCCCCCTGCCGGCAATCGTCGCGATCGCACCGCTCGCGCTCCGTCGCCCGGCCGTCTGGAATCGGCCGCGCTGGTGGAGCGCCGCGCTCGGAGGAGACCGGGTCGCACCGCCGGAAGGTGCGGCGGATCCGTTCGCGAGCGGGATTTCCGAAGCGGACGTCCGCCGTCTGCGAACCGATTCGGGAGAGCTCTTTCGGCGCGTGGGCTTACGGGAGCGCGAGCCGGGACGGCTCGTGCTCCCCGGGCTCGTGGTGGCCGCGGAGGCGGATCCCGCGGCGCGGCTCGCGGACTGTCGAGGTCTCGCCGCGCAACGATCCTGGGACTTGAGGATCCAGGCGGTCTCCAGTCATTTCCCGATGCTCGGCCGTTCGGCGACCCGTCTCGCGGACAGCGTCCATCGCTGGATCGTGCGGACGCTCGGCGCCGACCTCCTCGCCTGGGTCGAGGACGATGAGCCCGACGAGTGAACCGCTCGACCCCACTTTACTCTATGAAACAGATTAGATATCAGCCTCCCGTTCAACCACTCCACTCTCAGCAGTGTAAGGAGGCTTTCGATGCCACGACCATTTACCAACACGAAGGACGTGATGGCGGACATGCCGAACGTGTTCAACGCCGGCGCCGCGAAGGGTTTGAAGGCCGTCTACCAGTTCGATCTGACTGGGGACAACGGCGGCAAGTACAACCTCGCCATCGATGACGGCAAGCTGACGACCGGCGAAGGCTCGCATGCGTCGCCGAACATCACGATCACCATGGCGGCGAGCGACTACCTCGACATGGTGAACGGAAAGCTGAACCCGCAGATGGCGTTCATGAGCGGCAAGCTCAAGATCGCGGGCGACATGGGCCTCGCGATGAAGATGCAGCAGCTCTTCCCGATGAGCTGAGCGCTCGCGACGAGCCTTGCGTTACCCGAGGGGGGCCCGACCGCGATGGACGGGCTCCCCTCGGTCGTTTCAGGGGCGTCCGGCGCGGCGCGGCCGCGAAATCAGATGTCGCGGCCGCGATCGTTGAAGGCGCTGTGGATGCCGCACTCGATCTTGTCCCGGCCGGCCCACCGTCCGGCGCGCTCGTCCTCCCCCGCGAGCACGGGTCGCGTACAGGGGGCACAGCCGATGCTGGCGTAGCCGCGTTCGAAGAGCGGATGCAGCGGCAGGTCGTGGCGCTGCATGTACTCGTAGGTGTCACGGGCGCGCCATCGGACCAGCGGGTTCACCTTCATGATCCCGTTCTTCAGCTCCTCGATCACGGGCAAGGCATTGCGGGTGGCGGCCTGGTCGCGGCGCCGACCGTTCATCCAGGCGCGCACGTTTCTGAGGGCCCGCCGCAGCGGCTCGACCTTGTTGATCTCGCAGCAGCGATCGGGGTCGTGGCGAAAGAGGTCGGGCCCGTGCGCGCGCTCGACGTCTTCCTTGCCGACGGCCGGCGCGACCTCCACGAGATTGAATCCGAGGCGTTCGACGAGAAGGTCGCGATACGCCAGGGTCTCGGGGAAGTGGTAGCCCGTGTTGATGAAGACGACCGGGGTCGCCGGCGCGATCGACTGCAGCATGTGGGTGAGCACGACGCCTTCGTGCTGGAAGGAGCAGGTGAGAACGGCGTCGGGGGCGTATCGGTCGACCGTCCACTGGAGGATCTCGGCGGGCTCGGCTTCCTCGAAACGGAGGGCCAGGGCCGCGACGTCCTCTTCATGGGGGGCGACTTTCAACATCGCCGGCCTGTATATCCGCGCCCCCTACCCGGAGCAACGTAGAACGCCATACGAATCACGGGCTTGATGTCCGGAGCCCGCGTGGGACGAGCCGCGCGCGAGCGCCGTGACGCGACCGGGACCCCGTGCGCACCTCGAAGCATTCCGCTACGTTGCGCATCATCGAGGTGCTGTGTCGGCGCCTCCTCGCGGCGACCGACCCGCGGATTCCGGCGCTTCCGGGAGCCGCCCTACGGCTACGCTTTCGCGACCGAGATGGCGCGCGAGGGCACCTCGCGCGTCAGGAAGTCCGTCGCTTCCTCGGGGGTCTCGCCCGTCCGCATCCGCTGCATGCCCTCGCTGACGGTCTTCCGGGTCATGAGGATGCCGTAGCTCTCCATGATCCGGCGGATCATGTCGTAGTGGATCTCGATCGACTGCGTCACCGACTCGTATCCGTGCTGCGCCGCCCGGCGGCGCTCCCAGAACGCGATCGGCGTCATCTGGAAGAAATCGAGGTCCTTCTCGGTCGGCTCGATCAGGATGATGTCGCCCTTGAAGTTGGGATCGTCCTGGTACTGACGGAGCCCGAGCTGGAGCCGCGAGTGCAGGAGGGTGCGGAGCACCTGGTTCAGGATGGTGAGCATCCCGCGATCGGCGAGCTGCACGCCCTCGGCGACGTAGTCGTCCTTCTGCGGATCGTACTTGCGCACCACGCGGTTCGAGAAGGGGCGGAACGGGTTGTAGCAGATGACGAGGTCGGCGCCGTGGTCGATCGCGACGTCGATGTTGGCCGTGCGGCGCACGCCGCCGTCGACGTAGTCGATGCCGCGGATGCGCGCGGGGCGGTAGAAGCCGGGGAGAGCGGTCGAGGCCTGCACTGCCTCGGAAATGGAGAGCGAGCTGTCCTCGTCGTGGCCGAATACGACGCGTTCGGCGGAGTCGAGGTTCATCGCCGAGATGTAGAGCTCCCGCTTGCGTGCCTGGAAGAGCGCCTTGAAACCGTTCGGCATGCGTCGCCGTTCCAGGTTGTCGCGCAGGTAGCGCTCGATGGTCACGTTGTCGAAGAGGCCCGACGGCAGGTAGTCGAGCGGGAACGGAAAAGGGCGGCCGGCGAGCAGTGCCTGCCCGAGCGGTCGCAGCACGTCGGCCGCGTGGGAGATCGACGGAGCCCGTACGAAATCGCGCACCGGGTCCGCGATGGTTTCGGCGAGGGCGGGGCTCTTGGCGACGAGATCGAGGATGGAGCCCGGGATGAAGGCGGCCAGGTCGAGCACGTAGCGGAGGGGGCGCTCGACGAACTCCGCGTAGTTCGGCTGGTAGAAGTCGAACGCCCGGAACTGCGTGAACTCCTCGGAGCTGCCCTCGAGGCTGCGCAGCATCTCGGGCGGCGTGACGCCGCTCGCGAGGGGCGCCGCGAGGAACGCGCCCGCGGAGAGGCCGACGTAGATGTCGAAGTCGGTCGTCTTGCGGTTGACCAGGAAGTCGTCGAATGCCTTCAAGCCGCCGAGCTTGAAGCCGCCGCCGCTGATCGCACCCCCGGCGAGCACGAGGGCGATCCGCGGGTTGCGTTTGCGGACGGTGAGGTCGCTCTTCTGGACGATCGTGATGCCCATGTCACCCTCTCCCCCGCGACACCTGACGGATCTGTAAAGCAGATGGCGAAACCGCGTCAAGCGCGACCCTCCCGCCGCGAGCGAGGTCGGCGGCGTAGGGGTACTCGCGCCGGCGGTTCGTGGTGGATGGCTCGCGCGTCATCAGGTGGCCGCGGGCGTCCCGAGATGCGCGAGCCGGATCCCCGTCAGATCCCGAGCGGCGCGCTCCCGGTCGGCTGGCGTGTCGATCACGCGCCAGAAGCCGTCGAACGGGAAGCCCTGCAACGCGGCGTCGGCGGCGAGCATGGCCGGGTAGGTCTGGCGGGTGATGCTGAAGACGCCGTCCGCCGGCATGAAATCGAAGACGCGGCGGGAGAGGACGTGGACGCCCGCGAACATGTACGGCGTGAGCGGAGACGGGGCGTGCTCCGGCCGACCGAGGAAGCGCCGCACGCGCCCGCCGGCGTCGATCTCGATCTCGCCGTAGCGCGCTTGCGCGGGATCACGCCGGAGCACGAGCGTGGCATCGGCGCCCCCGGCGCGATGGCGGGCGATCACGCGATCGAGCGGCAGGTCGAGGATCGTGTCGCTGTTCACGACGACGAAGTCGCCGTCGCCGAGCAGCGGCTGCGCGCGCTTGATGCCGCCGCCGGTGTCGAGCAGCGGCTGCTCCTCGGAGTACGCGATCGAGAGCCCGAGGCGACTGCCGTCTCCGAGCGCGTTCCGGAGGGCTTGACCGTGCCAATGGAGGTTCACGACCACGTCGGTGATGCCGTAGTGGCGCAACAGCGCGAGGTTGTAGGTGATGAGCGGCCGCCCCGCGACCTCGACGAGCGCCTTCGGTCGGTCGTTCGTGAGCGGCCGAAGGCGCGTGCCGAGCCCGGCCGCCAGCACCATCGCCTTCATGGGGCGCCTTCCTGCCATTGCGCCGCGAACTCGTCCGCCAGCGCCCCGGGCAACGGCACCTCGGCGAGCAAGCGGCGGCAGGTCGCGACCACGTCGGGAAGGAAGGCGAGGGGCCCGGACTTCCCTTTCGCGAGCGCTATGTAATGGAGGCGGCCGACGACCTTGAGGGCGCGATGCAGCGCGACCAGCGCGTAGCGGTGTCGATCGAGGTCGCCGCCCCGGCCGCGCGCGTTCCAGTAGTAGGCGAGAAGCCGACGCTCCATGCCCGCGTCGACGAGGCGGGGGGTGATGCGGTCCGTGAGCAGGGACGCGAGGTCGTACTCGGCGGGCGCCATGAAGGCGTCCTGGAAGTCGATGATGATCGGCCGGTCGTCTCGCCAGAGGAGGTTCCAGCCGTGGTAGTCGCGGTGGCTCAAGACCCGCGGCGCGGCGGCGAGCTCCCGCGTGACCGCGTCGAAGCTCTCCTGGTAGCCGTGGCGGGTGGCGGCGGAGAGCGTCGCTCCGAGCCGGCGCTCTACGCCCCACTCGAGAAAATGCTCCAGCTCCCACTGGAGGAGCCGATCGTCGAGCCCTTGCTTGAAGGCGATGCTGGTCGCGGGACGATGGGTGGTGCCGCGCTCGTGGAGAATGAGGAGCGCGTCGATGGCGCGGCGGTACACGCGCTCGGCGTCGTCACCGGCACGGACCGCGGCGTCCCACAGCACGACGTCGCCGGCGTCCTCGAGGAGCAGCATCCCGTCGTCCACGGCCGCCACGTAGATCTCCGGCACCGGCGCGCCGATCGCGACCAGCAACCGGTGGACGTCGAGGAACGGCAGCTCGACGAGCGGCTCGGGAAACACGCCGAGTTCTTCGGAGCTCAACGGCAGGCCGCTCCCGGCGAGCACCATCACGACGACGGTCGCGGGGGCGCCGCCGCCGGTGAGCGTCGCGCGGAAGTAGCGGCGTGCGGAAAAGTCGCCGGCGAGGTGCGCGACGTCCGCGAGCGCGGCGCCGGGCCACCGGTCCCCGACCAGGCGCGTGATCCGTGGCGCGACGTCGTCGTGCATGGCGTTGGCGTCGTGTAGCGCGCGCGCGTTCGGCGCACCAGCCGCTCGCCGAGTCGGGCACCCGCAACCTTGACATGCGAGAGACCATCGGCATAACGGGTGGCGCCGCGCGGACCTAGCTGCGCGGGGTCACGGGTTTCGCGGGGGCATTCGCAGTGCTGGACCAATACATCGGCGTCGTCATCACGTTCGCGCTCGGCGCCGTGATCGTCCTCGGGATGGTCTCCGGCAGCATGATCTTCGGCGTGCGGAGCAAGTCGCGTCGGGCCGTGAAGGACGAGGTCTTCGAGTGCGGCAACCCTTCGTCGGGTCCCGCCCGCGGCCGCTTCTCGGTGCACTTCTACCTCGTGGCGATCCTCTTCATCGTCTTCGACGTCGAGGTCGTGTTCATGTACCCGTGGGCGATCGTATTCCGGCAGCTCGGCGTCCCGGGGCTCATCGAGATGCTCACGTTCGTTGCCGTCCTGGGGTTCGGTCTCGCCTACGTCTGGCGGCGCGGGGCGCTCGCGTGGGATTGATCGAGGTCGGCATCGCGGCGGCGAAGGCGTTCGCCGTGTTGATGCTCGTCCTCCACATGAGCGCCGTCCTGCTCTGGGTCGAGCGCAAGGGCAGCGCGCTCATTCAGGACCGCATCGGCGCCAATCGGGCCAACATTTTCGGCGTGATGCCGGTCAATTTCGGCCTCATCAACACGCTCATCGCCGACCCGATCAAGCTGCTCACCAAGGAGGACATGGTGCCGGCGGGGGCCGACAAGCTCCTGCACTTCCTGGCGCCGTTCCTGGCGGTCTTCCCCGTCATGGTCACGTTCGCGGCGATCCCGTTCGGCGACCGGCTCGTGATCGGCGACCACAGCATCAACCTCCAGGTCGCCGAGCTCGACATCGGCATCCTCTACGTCCTCGCGATGTCCTCGCTCGCGGTCTACGGCGTGGTGCTCGGAGGCTGGGCGTCGAACAGCCGGTGGGCGCTCCTCGGGGGCATCCGGGGCTCGGCCCAGATGATCTCGTACGAGATCGCGCTGGGGCTCGCCCTCATCGGCGCGGTGATGACGTTCGGTACGCTCGACATGCAGGCGATCGCCCGCGCTCAGGGGCATCACTTCTTCGGCGTGATCCCCGCGTGGGGCGTGCTCTATCAGCCGCTCGGGTTCCTGATCTTCCTGATCGCCGGCATCGCGGAGACGAAGCGCGTGCCCTTCGACCTCCCCGAGGGCGAGTCCGAGCTCATCAGCGGGTACTTCACCGAGTACTCGGGCATGAAACAGGCGGCCTTCATGTTGAGCGATTTCGCGGAGAGCGTCGTCGTCGCCGGGCTCGCGACCACGCTCTTCTTCGGCGCGTGGCAGGTGCCGTTCCTCTTCCGCGACGGCTTCCATCTGCCGGGCGGGGCGATCGTCGCCCTGCCGCACCTCGCGGTCGTCGGCCTCCAGGTCGCGAGCTTCACGGTCAAAGTCTTCGCGCTCTGCGTGTTCCAGATCCTCGTACGCTGGACGCTCCCGCGCTACCGCTACGATCAGGTGATGGACCTCGGGTGGAAGTACCTGCTGCCCCTGGCGCTCGCCAACATGCTGGTGACGGGCATCGTCATCGTGCTGCTCGGGTGATCGCGATGGGCGCCGCGCTCTTCCTTCTCGTCGCCGTCCTGACCGTCGCCGCGGCCCTCGGGGTGGTCCTGCACCCGAATCCGGTCAAGTGCGCGCTCTTTCTCGTGGTGACCCTCTTCCTCCTCGCGGTCGTCTTCGTGTTGCTCGAGGCCCACATGATCGCGGCGCTCCAGATCATCGTCTACGCCGGCGCGATCATGGTGCTCTTCTTGTTCGTCATCATGCTCCTGAATCTCCGGAGCGACGACCCCGAGCGCGGCCGGCGACGCTACGCCCTGCGCGGCCTCGCCTGGATGGGTGGCGTGGTCTTCGCGATCGAGCTCGCCTTGCTGGTGCGCGGCGCGACGGTAGGCTCCGCGGGAGCCGCGCCCGAGGGCTACGGCGGCGCGGCCGCCGTGGCGCGGAGTCTCTACACGGATTTTCTCCTCCCGTTCGAGCTGACGTCGATCCTGCTGCTGGTGGCGGTGGTGGGGGCGGTCGTGCTCGCGCAGAAGCAAAGGCGACCGACGCTCTCATGATCATCCAGACCGAATGGGTCCTGATGCTATCGGCCGTGCTCTTCGCCATCGGTGTCGTCGGGGTGCTCGTGCGCCGCAACGTCATCGTCATCTTCATGGCGATCGAGCTCATGCTGAACGCCGTGAACCTGAGCTTCATCGCGCTCGCGCGGGCGCGGGGCGCGGTGGACGGGCAGGTGGTCGTCTTCTTCGTGATGACGGTCGCCGCCGCGGAGGCCGCCGTCGGGCTCGCGATCATCATCGCGTCCTTCCGCAACCGGACCACCGTCAACGCCGACGAGCTGGCGTTGCTGCGCGGGTGACCCGATGCACGAGACCCACGCCGCCGCCGAAGCCGTGATCCTGCACTCGCAGATGCTCTGGTTGATTCCGTTCTTCCCGCTCGCCGGATTTCTGATCGCCGTGTGCGCCGAGCGCTTGTCCGGGCTCGTGAAGATCACGTCGCCGCTCGCGGTGCTGGCCGCGCTCGCGGTCGCGGTCTCCTCCGTGGCGACGCTCTTCGGCGCTCCCGAGGGGGCGCGCCTCTCCCAGACCGTCTACACGTGGATGGCTGCCGGGTCGTTTCATGCCGACATCGCGTTCCGTATGGACGCGCTCTCGGCGGTCATGGCGCTGGTCGTGACCGCGGTCGGCTTCCTGATCCACGTCTACTCCGTCGGCTACATGGGCCACGACGAGAGCTGCCCGCGTTTCTTCGCGTACCTGAACCTCTTCATGTTCGCGATGTTGCTGCTCGTGCTCGGCGACAACCTCCTCGTGTTGTTCGTCGGGTGGGAGGGCGTCGGGCTGTGCTCCTATCTATTGATCGGCTTCTGGTACGAGAGCGACGACAACGCGGCCGCGGGCAAGAAGGCGTTCATCGTGAACCGCATCGGCGACATGGGCTTCGTGCTCGGCCTCTTGCTCCTCGCCTGGAGCCTGGCTCCGGCGGCGGGGGGCGCGCTCAGCCTCGACTTCGCTCACATCCAGGCGCATGCGGCGAGCCTCGATTCCGGCACCGCGACGGTCATCGCGCTCCTCTTGCTCATCGGCGCGACCGGCAAGTCGGCGCAGATCCCGCTCTACACCTGGTTGCCGGACGCGATGGCGGGTCCGACGCCCGTCTCGGCGCTGATCCACGCCGCGACGATGGTGACCGCCGGCATCTACATGATCGCCCGGCTGAACGTCGTGTTCGCGCTCAGCCCCGCCGCCATGCAGGTGGTCGCCGTGCTCGGCGCCATGACCGCGCTCTTCGCCGCCACGATCGCGCTCGTGCAGACCGACATCAAGAAGGTGCTCGCCTACTCGACGGTGAGCCAGCTCGGCTTCATGGTGCTGGCGCTCGGCGTCGGCGCCTTCGCGACGGCGGTCTTCCATGTGATGACCCACGCCTTCTTCAAGGCGCTCCTCTTCCTCGCCGCCGGGAGCGTGATCCACGGCATGAGCGGCGAGCAGGACGTCCAGAAGATGGGCGGGCTCCGCACCAAGATGCCGGTCACCTTCTGGACCTTCTTGATCGGCACGCTGGCGATCGCGGGCGCCCCCGGCTTCGCCGGCTTCTTCAGCAAGGACGAGATCCTCTACCACGCGTGGGCGGGCGGCCATCCGTGGCTCTGGCTCACCGCCACGATCACCGCGACGCTCACGGCCTTCTACATGTTCCGCCTGCTCTTCCTGACCTTCTTCGGGGAGCTGCGCGCCGACCACGACGTCGCGCATCACGTCCACGAGTCGCCGCCGGTCATGACGATCCCGCTCGTCATCCTCGCCCTGCTGTCGATCGTCGGCGGCTGGGTCGGACTGCCCGAGCACTGGCTCTGGGGGAACCGCTTCGGCCACCTCCTCGCGCCGGTGACGGGGTACCCGCACCTCGCGGAGGGCGGCATGCTGGGCGAGGGCGCGCTCATGCTGATCGCGACGACGCTCGCGATCGCGGGCGCGCTGCTCGCCTATGTCTTCTACCTCCGGCTCCCGGGTCTCCCCATGGTGCTGAGCTGGCGGCTGAAGGGCGCCTACGAGCTGCTGCTCAACAAGTACTGGATCGACGAGCTCTACGATGCGGTGATCGTCGCTCCCTACGTGCGGCTCTCGACGTTCCTCTGGAAAGTCGCCGACCAGGAGCTCATCGACGGGTTCGTGAACGGCCTCGCCGGCGCGGTCGGCGCGAACGGCAACCTCTGGCGTCACGCCCAGACCGGCAACGTCCAGCACTACGCACTCGCGTTCCTCGGCGGCGTCGTCGCGGTGCTCGCCTACTACGTGATGCGATGAACGGCTTCGAACCAGCCGGCGGAACCGGCAACGTGCTCCTGAGCCTCGTCGTCTGGACGCCCATGATCGGCGCGTTCCTCGTGCTGCTGCTGCCGCGCGAGCAGGTGGACGGCGCCAAGCGCGCGGCCTTCGTGTTCTCGTCGATCACGTTCCTGTTGTCGCTCGGCCTGTGGGCCGGGCTCCGCCCCGACACGGCGGAGTTCCAGTTCCTCGAACAGCACCCGTGGATCCCGGACTGGGGCATTCAGTACCTGCTCGGCGTCGATGGGGTGAGCCTCTTCCTCGTGCTGCTCACCACGTTCCTCACGCCGCTCGTGATTCTCTTCTCGTTCGGCGACGTGCAGAAGCGCGTGAAGGAGTACTTCTTCTTCATGCTGATGCTCGAGACGGGGATGATCGGCGCCTTCGTCGCGCTCGACCTCTTCCTCTTCTACGTCTTCTGGGAGCTGATGCTCGTGCCGATGTACTTCATCATCGGCATCTGGGGTGGCCAGCGCCGGGTGTACGCCTCGATCAAGTTCCTCCTCTACACCCTGACCGCGAGCCTCCTGATGCTGCTCGCGATCCTCTACCTCGTCGGCGCCCACGTTCGCGCCGGCGCGCCGACGACCTTCGACGTCCGGCTCCTCTACGACGTGGCGCTGAGTCCGCGGGAGCAGGGGTGGCTCTTCGCCGCTTTCGCGCTCGCGTTCGCGGTGAAGGTGCCGATGTTCCCGCTCCACACCTGGCTCCCCGACGCGCACGTCGAGGCGCCGACGGGCGGCTCGGTCATCCTCGCCGCCATCATGCTGAAACTCGGCACCTACGGCTTCCTGCGTTTCGCGATGCCGCTCTTTCCGGCGGCGACGGTGGCGGCGACGCCCTTCGTCGTGGCGCTCGCGGTGATCGGCATCGTGTACGGGGCGATGGTCGCCATGGTGCAGCCCGACTTGAAGAAGCTCGTCGCGTACTCCTCGGTGTCGCATCTCGGCTTCGTGATGCTCGGCCTCTTCGCCGTGAACCCGATGGGCATCCAGGGCGCCATCTATCAGATGTTGAACCACGGGCTCTCGACGGGCGCGCTCTTCCTCCTGGTCGGCATGATCTACGAGCGCCGCCACACGCGCCTGATCGCGGACTTCGGCGGCCTCTGGAAGCCGATCCCGCGCTACGCGGCCGTGTTCTTGCTGGTCACCTTGTCGTCGATCGGATTGCCGGGCCTGAACGGCTTCGTCGGCGAGTTCCTGATCCTGCTCGGCGCCTTCGGCGAGAGCCGTCTCGCGACGGTCGTCGCGTCGAGCGGCCTCGTGCTCGGCGCGGTCTACATGCTGTGGATGTTCCAGCGGCTCGCCTTCGGCCCGCTCCGCCACGAGGAGAACGCGACGCTCGAGGACCTCCGGCCGCGCGAGATCGCGGTGCTGGTGCCGGTCGTCGCCATGATCGTCGTGATGGGCGTCTACCCGAAACCGTTCCTCGAGGTGATGGAGCCGTCGGTGAAGGGGATCATCGCCCGCATGGAGAAGCACCAGGCGCGCGCCGTCGCCGTCGAGGCGGACCACGCGCCGGCGAAGCACGCGGGGGGCGTCTGATGGAGCAGCTGCTGCTGCCGGCGATCGACTGGCTCGCGATCCTCCCGGTCGGCCTGACGTCGATCCTCGGCCTCGTTCTCCTGGCCCTCGGGCTCTTCGTCGACGACGACGAGACGCTCGGTTGGATCACGCTGATAGGCCTGGCCGTGACCGCAGTCGCGACCGCGTGCCTCGCCGGTCAGAAGTCGATCACCTTCAACGGGACGTTCGCGCTCGACGGCTACGCGCTCTTCTTCGATCTCCTGTTCCTGGTGACCGGCATCGTCGTCGTCCTGATGTCGATGACCTACCTCGAAGGCACGGGCATCCCCTCGGGCGACTATTATGGCCTCGTCGTCTTCGCGATCGCGGGCATGATCGTGATGGCGTCCGCGACCGACCTCATCGTCGTGTTCCTCGGCCTCGAGATCATGTCGATCAGCGTCTACGTCCTAGCCGGCGCGTGGCGGACGCAGCTCCGGTCGAACGAGGCCGCGATGAAATACTTCCTGCTCGGCGCGTTCGCGACGGGCTTCCTGCTGTACGGCATCGCGCTCGTCTACGGGGCGACCGGCGCCTTCCGGCTCGACCAGATCGCGGCGGCGGTCGGCGGCACGCCGAATCGCTCCATGCTGATCGCCGGCGTCGCGATGCTGATCGTCGCGTTCGGGTTCAAGGTGGCCGCGGCGCCGTTCCACATGTGGACCCCCGACGTCTACGAAGGGGCGCCGACCACCGTCACCGCGCTGATGGCGGTCGCGGTGAAGGCCGCGGGCTTCGCGGCCTTCGTGCGGGTCTTCCTCCACGGCTTCGGCGGGCTGCACGCCGACTGGTCGATGCTGCTCTGGGTGATCGCCGCGCTCACCATGACGGTCGGCAACGTGCTCGCCCTCGCGCAGCGGAGCGTGAAGCGCATGCTCGCGTACTCGAGCGTCGCGCACGCCGGATACATCCTCGTGGCGCTCGTCGCTGCGGGCTCCGCCGGCGGCACCGCGGCGCTCTTCTATCTGCTGGTCTACTCCTTCATGACGCTCGGTGCGTTCGGCGTCGTGGCCGCGCTCGGCTCGGTCGGTGAGCCGAACGAGACACTCGACGACTACGCGGGTCTCGGGTTCCGCCGCCCGCTCCTCGGTGTCACCATGACGATTTTCATGCTGTCGCTGACGGGGATTCCGCCGCTCGCGGGATTCGCCGGCAAGCTCTACGTCTTCACGGCCGCGATCCGCGAAGGCTACTACGTGCTCGCCGTGATCGGCGTCCTCAACAGCGCGATCTCGGCCGCCTACTACGTCCGGGTGCTGATCGCGATGTACCTGACGCCCGCCGCCGAGGAGCACGGCCGCGTGCCGCGGCAGCCCTATCTGTTGACGTCGATCGTGCTGTCGGCGGTCATGACGGTCGTGGTCGGCGTCTTTCCCGCGATCTGGATGCAGCTCGCGCGCTTCGGGTTCCTGTCGCTCTGAGCGCGCACGCTGCCGGCGGCAGTCGCTGCGCGATGAGCACCTGAACCCGAGGCGCTCGTACATCCTCAGAAGGGAGGGAGGTTTCCGTGGCTGACCTGCTCTACGAGAAGGCCGAGTACGTCGCGACGCTGACGCTGAACCCCCCGAGCGGTTGAACGCGATCAGCGTCGAGATGCTGGAGCTGCTCACGCGGAAGCTCTTGGAGGCCGAGGCCGACCCCGACGTGCGGGTGATCGTGCTGACGGGGGCCGGGCGCGGTTTCTGCAGCGGGCTCGATTTGAAGGACGCGGCGGCGGGGAAAGGCATCGGCGGCGCCGGGGTGTTGTCGCCCGGAGGCGGAGCGGCTCACTTCGGGACCCGCGATCTGCCGACGACGGTGCTGCACGAGCTCGATACGCCGATCATCTGCGCGCTCAACGGACCGGCGGCCTGGGCCGCGAAGATGGCGGCCAACGCCCCGCTCGCGCTCCGGGCGATGAAGCGCCTCTACCGCCACGGTCTCGGCGAGGACTTCGAATCGCACTCCCACCACGTGCTCATGCAGCTCATGCTGCTGTTCCGTTCGCGCGACTTCCAGGAGGGGATCCACGCCTTCATGGAGAAGCGCGCGCCGCGGTTCAGCGGCACGTAGGCCGCGTTCCCGGTACGGCTACGACCGCGCGATCGTCCAGATCCCGATCGCGATGAACCCCGCGCCGGCGAGCCACGAGAGCGTGCGTGGGCTCACGTACTGGGAGATCAGGCCGCCCATGGCGACGCCGATCGCCGACGTCACGATCAGCGCCGATGCGGCGCCGGCGAAGACGGCGAGCTTCGAGTGCCGGCCGTCGGCGGCGTAGAGGAACGTCGCGAGCTGCGTCTTGTCGCCGAGCTCGGCGAGAAAGACCGTCGTGAAGACGGTCAAGAAGAAACGGATGTCCATCGTGAGAGCCTACCTTTCGGAGGGATGCGTTCGCGCGGGATCGAGCGCGGCGAGCAGTCCGTAGAGGACCCGGTTCACGGGCGTCGCCACGCCGACGGCTTCGCCGAAGCGCAGGACGGCGCCGTTGATGGCGTCGTACTCGAGGCGCCGCCCGCGCTCCAGGTCCTGGAGCATCGAGGTGCGGAGCGTGTCGAGATGGTCGCGCGAGAAGGCGATGGTGGTCTCGACGCGCGCCGGGTCGAGCTGGATGCCTTGCGCGCGCGCGACCGCGACGACCTCGTGCATGGCGGCGCGCAGCACGTCGGCGGTCGCCGGGATCCGGGCGGCGGTTCCGGCCGTCGTGTGCGTGAGGGCGGTCACCGCGTTGTGCGCCGCGTTCCACATGAGCTTGCCCCAGAGTCCGACCGCGATCTCGCGGGTGAGGCGGTGACGGATCCCGGCTTCGGTGAGCAGCGTCGCGAGAGTTCGGCCGCGCGGGCTCTCGTGGCCGGTGAGCTCGCCGAAGAAGATCGTGCCCTCGGCGACGTGGCGGACGACGCCCGGCGCCACCAGCTCGGCGCCGATCTCGGTCATGGCCCCCATGAGCGGCGGCAGGTCGAGCGCCGACGCGAGCAGCGTCTCGTTCTCGACCCCGTTCTGCAGGGACAAGACGACACTGTCCTCTCGCACCACGGGCGCGATCTGCCGGGCGACGGCCGCGGTGTCGTATGACTTCACAGTGAAGAACACGAGCGCGAAGGGCTCGAGCCCGCCGACGTCGTCGACGGCCGTGAGGCGCGAGACGTGGAAGTCGCCGTCGATGCTCTCGACGGTGAGGCCGGCCGCGCGAAGGGCCGCGAGATTCGCGCCGCGCGCCAGAAAGGTCACGTCGTGGCCGGCCCGGGCGAGCGAGGCTCCGAAGAAGCCGCCGACCGCGCCCGTGCCGGCGATCAGGATGCGCACGGCGTCAGAACTTCACTTGCGGCACCTGCTTCGCGCTCTCGGGAACCTCGAAGTACTTCTGCTCGCCGAAGCCGAACACTTTCGCCGTGAGCACCGTCGGGAAGGTCTTGGCGAGCGTGTTGTACTCCTGCACGACTTCGTTGTAGCGCCGCCGCTCCGTGGCGATGCGGTTCTCCGTGCCGGCGAGCTCGTCGGAGAGCCGTGCGAACTGCGTGTCGGCCTTCAGGTTCGGATAGCTCTCGGCGAGCGCGAGGAGCCGCGAGAGCGCCGACGAGAGCTCGCCGGACGCCGCGATCTCCGCGTCGCGCGAGCCGCCCGCCGCCAGCATGCGGGCGCGCGCGTTCGCGACCGCTTCGAAGATCCCCTTCTCGTGGGCCGCGTAGCCTTTGGTCACCTCGATGAGGTTCGGGATCAGGTCGTTGCGCCGCTGCAGCTGGTTCTCGACCTGTGCCCAGGCGCCGTCGATCGCTTCGCGCAGGCCGACGAGCCGGTTGTAGCCGCAACCCGAGAGCGTCGAGGCGATCAGCAGCAGCGCCACCGTCGCGAGCATCGTTCGTGAACGCGTCATGTCGTCTCCTCCATGCAGTGAGATCACCATTTTCCACCGGCGCCGCCGCCGCCGAAGCTGCCGCCGCCGAACCCGCCGAAGCCTCCGCCACCGCTACCCCCGAAGCCGCCCCCGCCGAACGTACCGCCCCACATCGGCGGACCGACGTCCCACGCGCGCCGTCGCCGCGGCGACCCCCGCGCGCCGGGAGGCCCGTTCCAGCCGAAGAGATACGGGCCGAAGATCACGAGCAGGATGATCACGAGGACGATGAGATCACCGCGGCTGAAGTGCGCCGTCGGCGGCGCCTCCGGCGACGGCGCGCCGGTCAGCTCGACGTGGTACTCGCGGGCGATGATCGCCGCCATGCGATCGACTCCGGCCTCGATGCCGCCCGCGAGATCGCCGCTGCGGAACTTCGGCACGATGGTGCGGTCGCGGATCTCGCCGACGAGACCGTCCGGCAGGGCGCCTTCGATGCCGTAGCCGGTCGCGATGAACATCTCGCGGTCCTCGACGGCGACGAGGAAGAGCACCCCGTTGTCCTTGTCGCGGCCGCCCGGCTTCCATGCTTCGGCGAGGCGGACGGCGCGCTCCGGCACCGGGTCGGGTCGGGTCGTGGCCAGTGTGACGACGGCGATCTCGGAGCCCGTCTTCTCCTTGAGCTCTCCGATGCGCGCGGCGAGGCGCGCCTTGGTTGCACCGTCGATGACTCCCGCGAAATCGGAAACGAAGCCGAGCGGCGTCGGCAGGGGGGCCGGCGCCGCTTCGGCGCGCCACGCGGCGAACGCGAGTACGAACGCGAGCGCGAAGACCCGCCGGACGGCCGCGCCTCCCGGCGGTCGCGGATCCGTCATCGGGCCGCCGGCGTCATGCGTGCGGCGCGGCGTCGGCGAGCGCCGCGATCGTCTCGATCTCCGCCACGTACTCCCCGAATCGACTCTCGACGGCGCCGGGATCGCGCCCTCCGGCGAGGAGCTCGAGCACGGGGAGCGCGCACCCGAAGGCGCGGGTGAACGCCGCGACGGCGGCCGTCTCGCGCGTCTCCCACCCGAGCCCGCGGGCCCAGACCAGACCCCGCATCACGTGCAGGAACGTCTTCCGCGAGTCGATCATGAGCTCGCGGAGGTCGAGAATGGAGCCGGCGAGCTCGAGATAGAGGCCCCGCAGGCGCACCAGCTTTCCCTTGGCCTCGCGCTCGCACTCGAGACGGACCGCGTCCCTCGTGATCGGCAGGTCGCGGAAGAGCTCCTGACCGGCGAGTGTTCGATGGCGGGCCTGGATGTCGAGCATTTCGAGGGGAAACACGTCGAGGGAGCGCGTCAGGTCGCCCGGCGCCAGCAGGAGCGGGGCGGCGACTCGCTCGCCGCGCCAGCGCGCGTACCACTGGGCGACCCGTTGCAGATGCGCGAACGAGATCGGATCGGCGACGGCGGCCAGATTGACGTCCGAGCGCTCGGGGCGGAAGTCGGGATGCCCGGCGCTGCCGTAGAGGACGACGGTGCGGAGAGCCGATCCGACGGCCTCGGCCAGCTCGGCTCCGGCCTCGCTGGCGACGCGCTCGGGCGTGATCCGCCGCGGCATGCGCGCGGATGATAGGCACCGCGATCCGGAGGCGCAAGTCGCCGGCGGGTGTGGCTGCCCCGCCGGTGAGCTGGTAAGAGCCGCGACCGGCGCGGCGGCCACGCGCTCGGGAGGAGATCGGATGGCGACGAAGCCGACCCACGTGATGGCGATCGATCAAGGGACGACGGGCTCGACAGTGCTCGTGTTCGACCGGCGGGGTCGCATCGCCGGCCGCGCCTACTCGGAGGTCTGCCAGCACTACCCGAAGCCGGGATGGGTCGAGCACGACGCCGAAGAGATTTGGCGCGTCACGCTCGCCGTCGCGCGCCAGGCGCTCCGCAAGGCCAGGGTCAAGGTCGCGTCGCTCGCGGCGATCGGCATCACGAACCAGCGCGAGACGACCGTGGTGTGGGATCGGCGCACCGGGCAACCGATCCACCGCGCGATCGTCTGGCAGGATCGCCGCACCGCCGCCGTCTGTGCGCAGCTGAAAGACGAGGGCGCCGAGGCCGCGGTGCGCGCCAAGACCGGCCTCGTGCTCGACCCCTACTTCTCGGGGACAAAGGTCGCGTGGATCCTCGACAACGTGCGTGGCGCGCGTGCCCGCGCCGCCGCCGGCGACCTCGTCTTCGGCACGATCGACAGCTGGCTCGTCTGGAAGCTCACCGCCGGCAAGGTGCACGCGACCGATCCGACGAACGCTTCGCGCACGTTGCTCTTCGACATCCATGCCCGCGGCTGGGATCCGGAGCTGCTGCGCATGTTCGACGTGCCGGCGTCGATGGTCCCCGAGGTGCGGCCGTCGAGCGGCGTCCTCGGCGAGACCGAGGCGCGTCTGCTCGGCGCGCCCGTCCTCATCGCGGGCGTCGCGGGCGATCAGCAGGCGGCGCTCTTCGGTCAAGGCTGCTTCGCGCCCGGCATGGTGAAGAATACGTACGGCACCGGCTGCTTCGTGCTGATGCAGACCGGAAGCGAGGCGGTCACCTCGGAGCGCGGCCTCGTCACCACCATCGCCTGCGGCGCCGGCGGCGCGCCGACCTACGCGCTCGAAGGGTCGGTGTTCATCGCGGGGGCCGTCGTGCAGTGGCTCCGTGACGGGCTCGAGATCCTGAAGAACGCCGCCGAGAGCGAGGCGCTCGCGCGCAAGGTCAAGTCGACACTCGGCGTCTACGTCGTGCCCGCCTTCGTCGGGCTCGGCGCGCCGTACTGGGACCCGGATGCACGCGGCGCGATTCTCGGGCTCACGCGCGGCGTCGGGCGCGAGCACCTCGTGCGAGCGGCGCTCGAGTCGCTGGCATTCCAGACCCGCGATGTCGTCGAGACGATGGCGGCCGACGCCTCGAAGCCGATCGCCGCTCTTCGCGTCGACGGCGGGGCGGCGGCGAACGACTTCCTGATGCAGTTCCAGGCGGACGTCCTCGGTACTACCGTCGACCGGCCGAAGGTAGTCGAGACGACGGCGACCGGCGCCGCGTTCCTCGCGGGCCTCGGCACGAGCTTCTGGACCCAAGCGGAGCTCGCGCGCGTCCGCGCGGCCGACAAGGTCTTCAAGCCGAAAATGAAGGCCGAAGAGCGCGAGGCGGCGTATGCGGGGTGGCAGGACGCGGTGGCGCGAGTGCGGAGCGTGCGCCCCTGACGCGATCTCGTCGGGTTGCCGCCCCCGGACCCCGATGGTAAGGTCCGCGGCTTCGCACGAAACGCCGAGGAGTCACCAAATGAAAGAAGGCATCCACCCGAACTACCAGCCGGCCAAGATCGTGTGCGCCTGCGGGAACGTCATCCAGACGCGCTCGACACGGCCCGAGATCCACGTCGAGCTCTGCTCCAGTTGCCACCCCTTCTACACCGGCAAGCAGAAGCTCGTGGACACCGCCGGCCGAGTCGAGCGGTTCCGGAAGAAGTTCGGCAGCGTCACCAAGGCGCCGGCGCAGCAGTAGCGCGCCGGACGTGCCCGTCGTGGTGGGGGACACCGCGACGCCGGGGCAGGGGGTTCGGTCTCCCGGCCCCTTTTTTTTCGTTCGAGAGTCGGGCTCCGGGGGGCCATGTTCGACAAGCTAGCCGCAGTCGAAGCGCGATACGTCGAGCTCGAGGGTCTCCTCGTCGAGCCCGACGTCATCGGCAACCGCAAGGAGTTCGCGAAGCTCGGCAAGGAGCGCTCGGGCCTCGAAGAGATCGTCCACACCTACCGGGCGTGGAAGGAGCTCCAGGACCAGATCGAGGGCAACAAGTCGCTCCTGCACGACGCCGACGAGGACGTCCGCGCTCTCGCCCAGGAGGAGCTCCCCGGCCTGAGAGCCGAGAACGACGCGCTCGAGGCACGCCTCAAGGTGCTGCTCCTGCCGCGCGATCCGAACGACGAGCGCAACGTGCTCCTCGAGATCCGCGCCGGAACCGGGGGCGAGGAGGCGAGCCTCTTCGCCGCCGAGCTCTTCCGGATGTACACGCGCTACGCCGAGGCGCGGCGCTGGCGGGTCGAGATCCTGAGCTCGAGCGAGACCGGCCTCGGCGGCGTGAAGGAGATCGTCGCCTCGCTCGAGGGGCAGGGCGCCTTCAGCCGCCTCAAGTTCGAGGGCGGCGTGCACCGCGTGCAGCGCGTGCCGGAGACCGAGGGCTCGGGGCGCATCCACACCTCGGCCGTGACCGTCGCGGTGCTCCCCGAGGCCGACGAGGTCGACGTGCACATCGACGAGAAGGACCTCAAGATCGACGTGTTCCGCTCCTCGGGTCCGGGCGGTCAGAGCGTCAACACGACCGACTCGGCGGTGCGGGTCACCCACATCCCGAGCGGCTTCGTGGTCTCGTGCCAGGACGAGAAGTCGCAGCTCAAGAACAAGGCGAAGGCGCTCAAGATCCTGCGTGCCCGCCTCCTCGAGCGGGCGCAGGCCGAGCAGCAGGCCGAGATCGCCGCCTCGCGGAAGAGCATGGTCGGCACCGGCGACCGCTCGGAGCGCATCCGGACCTACAACTTCCCGCAGAGCCGCGTGTCCGACCACCGCATCAACCTCACGCTGCACGCGCTGGACAAGACCCTCGAAGGCGACCTCGACCCGTTGATCGACGCGCTCATCACGCACTATCAAGCGGAAGCGTTGAAGGCGGCGCACTGATGGCGGCGGAGGGGAGGAAGGCGGCGCCGGAGACGGCGCTCGCGTATCTGGAGCTGGCCGCGAAGTTCTTCGCGGGGCGGGGGATCGCGAGCGCCCGGCTCGACGCGGAGCTGCTCCTCGCGGAGATGCTCGGGACCGACCGCGTCGGCGTCTATCTGCGTTTCGACCGTCCGCTCGGCCGGAGCGAGGTCGACGCCTACCGCGCGCTCGTGAAGCGGCGGGGCGACGGCGAGCCGGTCGCGCATCTCACGGGCCGCCGCGAGTTCTGGTCGCGGAGCTTCGTGGTGACGCCGGACGTGCTCGTGCCGCGGCCCGAGACGGAGCTCGTGGTCGAGCGCGCGCTCGCGGCGGTCGACGCGGCCGGCGGCCGCGCGGGTGTGCTCCGCGTCCTCGATCTCGGGACCGGGAGCGGCGCGCTCGCCGTCACGCTCGCCGCCGAGCTGCCGAACGCCGACGTGACGGCGGTCGACGCGTCGCCGGCGGCGCTCGCCGTCGCCGCGCGCAACGCCGCGGCCTTCGGCGTCGCGGCCCGGATGCGGTTCCTCGCGAGCGACTGGACCGCGGCTCTTGCCGCCGGCGCGCGCTTCGACCTCGTGGTGAGCAACCCGCCCTACGTCCCCTCGGGCGACCTGGCGGGCCTCCCGGCCGAGGTGCGGCGCGAGCCCGCGCTCGCGCTCGATGGCGGCCCCGACGGCCTCGCCGCGTACCGCCGGATCGCCACCGAGGCGGCGCGCGTGCTGGCGCCGGGCGGTACGCTCCTCGTCGAGGTCGGCGCCGGCCAGGCGGCGGCCGTCGCCGCGCTTCTCACCGACGCCGGTCTCGCCGCCGTCGGCTGCTTCGCCGACCTCGCCGGCATCGAGCGCGTCGTCGTTGCGGCGGCCGCGGCTGTGCCTGCGACGCGGGCGGCGGCGTCGTGACGAGGATCGTCGTCCGCGGCGGCCGCCGCCTCGCCGGCCGCGTGCCGGTCGGTGGCTCGAAGAACGCCGGGCTGCCGCTCTTGTTCGCCGCGCTGCTGACGCGCGAGCGCTGCACCATCCGCGGCCTGCCGCGCGTCGCCGATATCACGACGACGCTCCGCCTCCTCGAGAAGGTCGGCTGCCTCGTCGGCGACGACGCCTTCGAGGCGATCCTCGTCGAGGCCCGCGACTTGACGTCGGCGGAGGCGCCCTACGAGCTCGTGAAGACGATGCGGGCGTCCTTCCTGATGCTCGGGCCGCTCGTGGCGCGCACCGGCTACGCGCGCGTCTCGACGCCGGGCGGTTGCGCGATCGGCAGCCGGCCGGTCGACATCCACCTCGCCGGGCTCGAGCGCATGGGCGCCACGATCCGCCAGGCGCACGGCTACGTGGAGGCCGAGGCGCGGCGCCTGCGCGGCGGACGCATCTCCCTCGACTTCCCGTCGGTCGGCGCCACCGAGAACCTCATGATGGCGGCGACGCTCGCCGAGGGGGTGACCGAGATCGAGAACGCCGCCCGCGAGCCCGAGATCGAGGATCTCGCGGCGGCGCTCGTGAAGATGGGCGCGAAGATCGCCGGCGCCGGTACCGCGCTGATCACCGTCGAGGGGGTCGGCGAGCTCGGCGCCTTCGACCACACCGTCATTCCGGACCGCATCGAGGCCGGGACGCTGCTCATCGCCGGTGCCATCACCGGCGGCGACGTCACCGTCGAGGGCGCGCGCGCCGAGCACCTCGACGCGCTCCTCCTGAAGCTCGAGGAGGCCGGCGTGGCCGTCGCACGCGACGCCGGCGCCGTCGGCGTCCGGCCGGGCGCGGGCTGCCGCGCGACCGACGTCCGCACGTCGCCGCACCCCGGCTTCCCGACCGACTTGCAGGCGCAGTTCATGGCGCTCATGACGACCGCCGAGGGCCGCAGCATGATCACCGAGACCATCTTCGAGAACCGCTTCATGCACGTGCAGGAGCTCGTCCGCATGGGCGCGGACATCCGCGTCGATGGCAAGACCGCCCTCGTGCGCGGCGTACCCCGCCTCTCCGGCGCCCCGGTGATGGCGACCGATCTCCGCGCGAGCGTCTGCCTCGTGCTCGCGGCGCTCGCGGCGCAGAACACGAGCGAGATCGCGCGCGTCTACCACCTGGATCGCGGCTACGAGCGCCTGGAGGCGAAGCTCTCGAGCCTCGGGGCCGACGTCGAGCGGGTGCGCGGATGAGCGCGGGACGCGACGTCCTGCTCGTGGTGCCGACGCGCGGCCGGGCCTTCGCGCGCCGGCTCGCGCTGCTCGAAGCGCGCGGCGAGGAGGCAACCGGCCGTGTCGAGCGGACCGTGCGGACGATCGTCGCCGACGTCCGCAAGCGCGGCGACGCGGCGCTCTTCGCGTACACGAAGCGTTTCGACGGCGTGGCGCTCGGGGCGCGCACCGTCGAGGTCCCGGCGGCGGAGCTCGCCGAGGCGGCGGCGTCGCTGCCGTCGCCGGTGCGGAGCGCGCTCGCGCTCGCGGCGCGCCGGGTGGCGGCGTTCCACCGCCGCCAGCGGCAGGGCTCGTGGAGCTTCCGTGACGCCGCCGGCGCGCGCCTCGGCCAGCAGGTGCGGCCGCTCGATCGCGTCGGAGTCTACGTGCCGGGCGGTACCGCGGCGTACCCGTCGTCGGTCCTGATGAACGTCATTCCGGCCAAGGTCGCGGGCGTCGGCGAGGTGATCGGCGTGACGCCGCCGGGGCGCGCCAGCGCCGAGGTGCTCGCGGCGGCGCACATCGCCGGCATCGACCGGCTCTTCCGGGTCGGCGGCGCCCAGGCGATCGCGGCGCTCGCCTACGGAACGCGCTCGATCCCGCGCGTCGACAAGATCTGCGGCCCCGGCAACGTGTTCGTCGCGACCGCGAAGCGGCTCGTCTTCGGTGCGGTCGACATCGACATGATCGCCGGGCCGAGCGAGGTGCTGATCGTCGCCGACGCCCGCGCGCGCGCCGACCTCGTCGCGGCCGACCTGCTCTCGCAGGCCGAGCACGACCCGCTCGCGGCGGCGATCCTCGTGACGCCGTCGGCCGCGCTCGCGGAGCGGGTGGCGCGCGCCCTCGCGGCGCAGCTCGGCGAGCTGCCGCGGCAGGCGATCGCGCGGCGCGCGCTCGCGCGCTACGGCACGGCCTTCGTGACCGCGACCCTCGCCGAGGCCGTGGAGCTCGCGAACCGCATCGCGCCCGAGCACCTCGAGCTCGCCGTCCGCCGTCCCGAGCGCTGGCTCCCGAAGGTGCGCCACGCCGGCGCGATCTTCCTCGGCGAGCACGCGCCGGAGCCCTTCGGAGACTACCTCGCCGGTCCGAACCACGTGCTGCCGACCGGCGGCAGCGCGCGCTTCTCGTCGCCGCTCGGCGTCTACGACTTCGTGAAGCGCTCGAGCGTGATCGCGGCGGGGCCGCGTACGATGGCGACGCTCGGCCCCGTGGTGGCGCGGCTCGCCCGACTCGAAGGGCTCGACGCACACGCCCGCGCGATCGAACGGCGGCTCCCGCGACGGCGTCGGGACGGCCGCATCACTCGCTCGCGACGATCGTGACGCTGATGCGGCGGTCGGTGCGGGGACCGTCGAACTCGCAGAAGAAGATGCCCTGCCAGGTCGAGAGGCCGAGCGCGCCGTCGATCACGGGGATCGTCTCCGACGGGCCGACGAGCCCGGCCTTCAGGTGCGCGTCGCCGTTGCCGTCCTGACGGTCGTGCAGCCAGACGCCGGGCGGAATCAATCGGCGCAGGAACCGCACGACGTCGGTCGGCACGCTCGCGTCCCAGTTCTCCTGGATCATGATCGCCGCCGTCGCGCCGTGGGCGTAGACGCAGCAGAGGCCGTTCGCGATCCCGCTCTCCGCGACCGCCGCGCGCACGCGCTCGGTCACGTCGACCAGGGTCTCGCGCTCGCCGGTCGCGAGCGCGATCAGCGAGCGCATGGCGACAGCTTCGCGGCGGTGCTACGCGCCGACAGAGCCCACGACGAAGGAGTCCCGATGAGCACGCTCGTGACGTACCGCACCGAGGACGGCATCGCCACCATCACGATGGACGACGGCAAACGGAACGCGCTCTCCGCCGCAATGCTCGCGGCGTTGAACGCGGCGGTCGACCGTGCGCAGACCGAGAAGGCGCCGGTGATCCTGACGGGGCGGCCGGAGACGTTCTCGGCCGGCTTCGACCTGAAGGTGATGATGGCGGGTGGGCGCGATCGCGATGGGCGCGTTTCTCCTGCTCGCCACCGACTACCGCCTCGGGGTCGCGGGGCCGTATCGCGTGGTCGCGAACGAGGTCGCGATCGGCATCACGATGCCGCACTTCGGGGTCGAGATCTGCCGGCAGCGGCTCGCGTCGGCGCACTTCCAGCGCGCGGTGATCCAGTCGGAGAGCTGCGCGCCGGCGGACGCGATCGCCGCCGGCTGGCTCGACCGCGTCGTTCCCGCCGCGGACCTCGAGACGGCGGCGCGGGCGAAGGCGGCGGAGCTCGCGAAGCTCGACGCCGGAGCCTATGCCGCGACCAAGCTCCGGGCGCGCGCTTCGGCGCTGCGGACCATCCAGGAGGCGATCGCCCGCGACGAGGACGACCGTCGTACGCTCTTTTGCTGAGTCCGCCGCGCTCTCGCGGAGGACGCCGCGTTGCCGCCGAGCCGAGCCGTCTGCTACGTCGTCGCCATGGACGTTGCCGCCGCGCTGAAAGGCGTTCGCGCCGCCGCCGAGACCCAGGCCGGCCTCCGAGCGCTGCTCCTCTTCGGGTCGCGGGCACGCGGCGACGCGGCAGCGACGGCGGATTGGGATTTCGGCTATCTCGGCGAGGACGGTTTCGATCCTTTGGACCTGCGGGCCGCTCTCGTCCGCCTCCTCGCGACCGACGACGACGACCTGGTCGACCTGTCGGCGGCGAGCGGTCTCTTGCGCTTTCGGGCCGCCCGTGACGGCGTCCTCGCGTGGGGCGACCCTGCGGAGGTCGCGCGGTTCCGCCTCGAAGCGGCATCGTTCTGGTGCGAGGCGGAGCCGATCCTGCGCGCGGCCTACGACGCCGTGCTCGAGCGGCTGTGATGCCGGCTCTCGATCGCGAGATCCTGGCGGAGCGCGCCGCGGCGGTCGAACGCCACCTCACCCGCGTCGCCGAGCGGTTGCCGGCGCGCCCGGAGGACCTCGAGCCTGCCACCGACGCCTGGACATGCGCCGGATCCACGACGCGGCGACGAACGGCTCGCCGGACCTCCGGACGTTCCTACGCCGCGTGCGAGACCTGCTCGGCTGAGCCGCCGTCGCCATAACGGGATTGCGTCTCCGAGGCGCACCTACGCCTTGCCGTCGTGACCTGAAGCCGCCATATTGAAAGCGGAAATGGCGACGATAGGGAGATTATTCCAGCCGCCGAAAGGGCACTTCTTCCTCTTCGGGCCCCGCGGCACCGGCAAATCGACCTGGCTCCGGCACGCGTTTCCCGACGCTCTGCGGATCGACCTCCTCGCGCCCGAGGTCGTGCGCGGCTACGTGGCGCGGCCGGAGCGGCTCCGCGAAGTGCTCGCCGCGCACCCGGACCGCCGCGTGATCGTCATCGACGAGGTCCAGCGCGTGCCGGCGCTGCTCGACGTCGTCCACGAGGAGATCGAAGCGCGCAAGGGGGCGCGGCGCTTCGTTCTGACGGGGTCGAGCGCGCGGAAGCTCCGGCGATCGGGGGTGAATCTGCTCGCCGGTCGCGCCGTCCGTACGGCGCTGCATCCGTTCCTGGCGGCGGAGCTGGGGCCTGCCTTCACGCTCGATCGCGCGCTCGCGACCGGCCTCGTCCCGCTGGTCTGGGATGCCGCCGAGCCCGAGCGGACGCTCGATGGCTATCTGTCGCTGTACGTGCGCGAGGAAGTGCAGGCCGAAGGCATGGTCCGCGATCTCGGCGGGTTCGCGCGCTTTCTCGAAGCGATTAGCTTCGCGCACGCGTGCCCGCTCAACCTCGCGAACGTCGCCCGCGATTGCGACGTCAGCCGGAAGACCGCCGAAGGGTATCTCGCCATTCTCGAAGACCTGCTGCTCGCGTTTCAGGTGCCGATCTTCACCCGGCGCGCGAAACGCATCCTCCAGGCGCATCCGAAGTTCTTCTGGTTCGATGCCGGGGTCTATCGATCGGCGCGGCCTGCCGGACCGCTCGATCGCCCCGAGGAAATTGCAGGACCCGCGCTCGAGGGTCTCGTCGCCCAGCACCTGCGGGCCTGGATCGACTACACGGCGAACGACTGCCGGCTGTACTACTGGCGCACCAAGGCGGGGAGCGAGGTCGACCTCGTCGTCTACGGGCGCGCGGGATTCTGGGCCTTCGAGGTCAAGAACACGCGCCGCGTGCAGGCGTCCGACCTCCGCGGCTTGCGCGCGTTCCGCGACGACCATCCCGCGGCCGAGCTCGCGCTGCTCCATCGCGGCGCCGAACGGCTCGCGATCGAGGGCATCCCCTGCATCCCGATCGCGGAGTTCCTGGCCGGCGTGACCCCCGGCCGCCCGCTCCCGTCGGTCGGAAGGCCGCGGCGGCCGCGCGCCTGAGGCGCGTCAGGTCCGTTACGTGCGGCGCCGCGTGCCCGCGACCTCGTCGATCTCGGTCCAGAGGTCGTCGAGATCCAGCACGAAACCCGGGCACCCGGGACCGCGCCCCTCGCCGGCTCCTGCGCCTCGGGCACGATGTCGAGGCGTTTCGTAACGTCACGAGCTTCGACCACCTCGCGCGCGTGCGATCCGGATCTGCTCCTCGAGGCACGGCAGCAGATCCGCCTGATCGATCGCCGTCTCGAGCTGCCCGATCAGATCACGCACCCGGCCGACCAAAGACGTACCATCGTCCGCCGAACTTGGTGAGGACGGGCGCGAGGGCCCGGAGCAGGTCAGCGGCGGTGGGGTCGGTCGACACGACGGAGCGCCTTTCCCACCCGGACGTGGGTTTCGAGGTCGGCCTCGCGGTCGGCCGCGGTGGGCCAGGTCGGCTGCTGGCGGGCGACCTGGCGTCGGAGCGCGTCGCCCACCTGAAAGCACCACGCGACGCCCCGGCGCCGGCGCTCCTCGAGCCACTGCTCGGTCTTCGCGGCTTCCAGGGTTTCCCAGTCGCGTCGCGCGAAGCGCGCGATGTCCTCCGGGCGCACGAGGGCGAGCCTATACGTTCCGTTCGCCAGCTCAAGCAAGGGTCAGGCGACGGGAGGCGTCCGTGCGCATGGAGGCCGACATCCGAGACCCCGTCGCTGCCCTTCGACCATTGCGGCGACCGCGGTTGCGCTCGTGACGGCGGTTGCGGGTAGCGGATCATCCGCGCGACGGCCGGGCTCGTCGTGCCTGCGTTCGTCCTGCCCGCTTCCCGGATCGGCCTCCGGTCGGCCGCGCCGCGGCGGCCGCAAAGTGCGCCCTCACCTCGTCCAGGGAATAGGTTCGCGGATCCTTCCGGCTCGCCTCGATCATGCGCCAGAAGCGAGGGTTGGACATGAGCATCACGTCCTCCAGGTCGCGCCCTTCCACACCGATCACGATGGCGCATGGCCGACCGTTGCGGGTGATGAGGATCCGTTCCCGTTGGGCATCTTCGAGGGTGGCGCTGAGGCCGCTCTTCGCTTCGCGAATCGCCAGCACTCTCATAGGATCTCCTTTGTGGTCCGCCGACCCTTTCGGAGTACCGCCCGAACGATCACCAGTCTGGTCGAGCTGTCGACGTCGTAGATCACGCGGAATTCCCCGACGCGAAGTTGCCACACCGGCTGAACGTGCTCGAACGGCGGCACCACCCCGGGCAACTGCTTGCGACGCGGCGTCTCTTGCTGGGGATCGTTGCGAAGGTGCGTCATGATCTCGTCGAGGATTCGGTTGCGGTCGTACGAGCGGATCGTCGCCAGATGATCCACAGCCAACTGCGCGATCCGAACGCCGAACATCAGAGACTACAACTGTAGTCACACAGCCCCGCGGCGCGCAAGCCCGCTCGTTCATATCTTCAACAAGAGCTTCTCTGGCCATGGTTGGCCCGGGGTCGATTTCGATTGACGGGCCTATTTCCAACACCGCCTTTCGTGCCGTCCCCGTTGCGAAGAGTGCATCGAAGGAGGATCTCCGAGCCATTCGAACCCTGCTCGCGATGACCGTGTCCGGACGATTTCGGCGGACTACAGCGCATCGTCGAGATCGTACCGGTTGAGGCATCGTGCCTGCCGTCCTCCGTTCGCCGCATGCCGAGTCCTCGAACGAAGTCGATAGAAGGAACCTCATCGAGGTCGGCCCGGCGGAAACGCTCGCCATTTTTCGATTGACCGGGGGGGGGGGGGGGTAGGCTATCGCCAAAGCCGTTTTCGTGCCGTCTCCCGTTCCGTAGATTCCGTCGATCGAAGGAGGATCTCCGATGCGCGTTCCAGTTCGAAACCTTGCGCTGGCGGCGCTCGCCGTCGTCGCACTTTCCGCCAGCGCTGCGCGGGCCGCGACCCCAGCCCAGAAGTGCCAGGCCGGTAAGAACAAGGCCGCCGGGAAGTACGCCGCCTGCCGCCACGGCGCCGAGGCCAAGCTCGCCACCACCGGCGACGGCGCGGCCTATGCAACGGCCATCGGCAAGTGCACGACCAAATATGGAGCCGCCTGGCAGAAGCTCGAAGCCAACGCCGGCGGCGCCTGCCCGAGCAACGGCGACGAGACCGCGATCGGCACCGTCGTCGACGGCTGCACGACCAACATCGCGACCGCCGTCGGGGGCGGGGTGCTGACCGATTGTCCGGCGGACCTGGCGGCGTGTCTCGCGGCTCCGCAAGGGCAGCGCCTGAAGACGGAGCAGTACGCCTGCTACGACGCCGGGGGCGTGGTGATCCCCTGTGCCGGCACCGGGCAGGACGGCGAGCTCCAGAAGGGGTTGGCGCGGAGCTATACCGACAACGGCGACGGTACGATCACCGACGACCGGACGGGCCTCATGTGGGAGAAGCTGTCGGACGACGGCAGTCTCCACGACAAGGACAATTACTACACGTGGACGAACGCCTTCGCGGTGAAGATCGCGGGCTTGAACGCGGGTGGAGGCTTCGCCGGCCATACGGACTGGCGGTTGCCCAACGTCAACGAGCTCCAGAGCCTCGTGAGCTATGGGGCGGTGAACCCGTCCGTAAGCGCTGCGTTCAATACGGCGTGCGCCCCGGCGTGTACCGTGACGACCTGTAGTTGTACCCAGTCGAACTTCTATTGGTCGGCTACGACGTATCAGGACAGTCCGTCGCTCGCGTGGCTCGTGTTCTTCTTCGACGGCGACGTGTACGCGGACGGTAAGCCCGACAACTACTATGTTCGCGGAGTGCGTGGCGGCTCGTGATCGATCATTGGATCATTTGAAGGTTTGACCATTTGATTTCGGGGGGTCTGGGGGGCGGGAGCCCCCCAGGGAAAGCGGCTAGCAATGGCGCAGACCGAGCACCTGCCGATCTACAAAGCGGCATACGACTTCTGTCTCTGGTGCGAGCAAGTCGTCCAAGGCTTCTCGCGCTACCACAAGTACGCGCTCGGCGCCGACCTCCGCGAGGGCGCGCGCCGTGTCGTGAAGCTCGTCGTGCGGGCCAACGCACGGCGCGACAAGCGGCCGGTGTTGCTCGAGGTGCGCGAGGAAGTCGAGCAGCTGAAAGTGCTCTTGCGGCTCGGGCACGACGTCAAGGCATTTCCCAATTTCAACAGCTTCGAGCACGCCATCACCACCGTCACCGGCATCGCCAAGCAGAACGAAGGTTGGTTGAAGAGTCAGGGCCATGGCCAGAATCGGCGGGCAATGCCGGCAGGGCTCGCCGCGCCGAGCGCGCCATGATCACGAGGTCCCGCTCCCGCCCGTCGCCGCGTCCTGGTGCCGGGCGAACGCCAAGGCCCTGTAGCGGGGCGGCGGCAGAAGGGCGTCTTCCCGCGCTGCCGCACGGCCAGGCGTCCGGGTCCGGCGGCAGCAGGCCGGGAACAAGCGGCGCGGGCGCCAGTCGAACAACTATTGGTCGGCTACGACGTATCAGAACAATCCGTCGAACGCGTGGAACGTGAACTTCAACGACGGCAACGTGAACGCGAACAATAAGACCAACAACAACTATGTTCGCGGAGTGCGTGGCGGATCGTGATCGGCCCTGCGGGGAGGGAGCACGGGCTCCCTCCCCGGTTCGTTTTTCTGTGCGCGTATCACACGACGATCAGGCGGTGGCTCGGCGCTGGCCGTGACGGTGTTGCGTGGACGATCTCTACGGCTTCGCGAATCTGTACCGCTGCTACCGGCGCTGTCGCCGGCACAAGCGCGGCACCGTCAATGCGCTCGCGTTCGAGATCGACGCCGAGGCGAAGCTGCTCGATTTGCAGCGGGCGCTCCGCGACCACAGCTACGTGCCCGGACGTTCGGTCTGCTTCGTCACCGAGGGGCCGAAGCCGCGCGAGGTTTTCGCGGCGGACTTCCGCGATCGCATCGTCCACCACCTGCTGGTCGAGCGGCAGGAGCGCGTCTTCGAGCCGCGCTTCATCCACGACTCGTACGCCTGCCGTCCGGGCAAGGGCACGCTCGCCGCGAGCGATCGGCTCATGCGCTTCCTCCGCCAGCTCACCGCCAACGGCCGGCGGCCCGGCTGGGCCCTGAAGCTCGACGTCGCGAGCTTCTTCGCGTCGATCCACAAGGCGACGCTCTACGAGCTGATCGCGGCGCGCGTCCGCGACCCGGAGCTCCGCTGGCTGACGTGGACGATCCTCTTCCACGACCCGACGCGCGATTATCGCTTCCGCTCGCTCGGCGGGCACGTGCCCGGTCCGGAGACTCCCGGCTACCCGGTGCCGCCGGCGAAGAGCCTCTTTGGCGCCGGCAACGCCCGCGGCCTCCCGATCGGGAACCTCACGAGCCAGTTCTGGGCCAACGTCTATCTCGATGCGCTCGATCAGTTCGTGAAGCGCGAGCTCCGCTGCCGCCGGTACGTCCGCTACGTCGACGACCTCGTGCTGCTGGCCGACGATCCGGAGCGGCTCCGGGGCTGGCATGCGAAGATCGCGGGGTTCCTTGCCGAACGCTTGCACCTCGCCCTGCGGGCCGAGGCGGCGGAGCCGCGGCCGGTGGGCGCGGGCGTCATGTTCGTCGGGTGGCGGACCTGGTGGAGCCACCGCGTGCCGCGGCGCCAGACGCTCGGTAACCTCGCGCGCCGGCTCGCCGGCTTCGAGCGTGTCCTTTGTGAGCCGGCGCTGGCGGGAGCGGCGCGCGCCATCGACCTCGAGCGGCGGGTGCGTCCCGCGGCGCCGCGCGCGGGCCGGCCGGTACGCAGGGTGTCGTCGCAGTTGCAGGCGACGCTTGCGGCCTACGGCGGGCACCTCCGTCACGGCGCCGCCTACGGTCTCTGGCTCCGGATGTGGGAGCGCCATGCGGCCTGGCTGCCGCTAGTGTGTCGCCGCACGGGGTGGCGCGCCGGCGTACGGTGGTCCGCCGCGCCGCGTGCGGTCCCGGCGCGCGGTTCACGCGCGCGACCGCTCGCCCGCGCCTATCGCCATCTGCTGCGGGCGGCGGGCGACGACGTGCTCCTCTTTCTCCAGGTCGGGCGCTACGTCGAGCTCTACGGGCCGCAGCGCGTGCGCGGGGAACGCCTCCTCGGGCTCCGGGCCGTGCACCTGCCGCGCGCGGGGTTCGGGCTCGCGGCGGGGTTCCCGCGGAGCTGTCTCCGCGCGTTCGTCCGCCGCGCGCTCGCTTCAGGCTGGTCGGTGATCCTGGCGGTGGAGCGGCGTTCCGACCGTGCCCCGTGGTCCTTCGAACGTACGCCGGCCAGGCTCTGGGTGTCGCCATACGCGCGGTCGGCCTCAGTGGGCCAAGCGCAGCCGGCGGTGTGGGTCAGCCTCGAGGTGGCCACGGCTTCTTGAGGGCGGTGCCACGCCTGCGGAAAACTCTCGGGCACACGGGACCCTTCGTCGTCGCCCGCATCACCCGCAGGGACCGCACTTGACCGACATCCGTACAGCCTGTACAGCATGGCCCGTGTCGCGAACCCATCGCAAAGGCGTCGAAGAGGCCCGCAACCAGCTGCCTGCGCTGCTCGCGGAGGCTGAGAAAGGGCGCGTCACGATCATCACGCGCCATGGTCGATCGGTTGCCGCGATAGTCCCGGTGGCGCGCGCCATGGGTGTGCCACGCCAAAGATCGCTTGTCGGGTTGACGGGGTCCGGCAAAGGCTTGTGGGGAAAGGGCAGCACCAAGGCCCTGCGCCGCCTGCGTGACGAGTGGAGCCGCTAGACCTTTCGGCCCTGCCGCACGGAGGGCTGGTGCTCGTCGATACGGCCCCGATCGTCTACGTCCTCGAAGCGCATCCGCGGCTCGCCTCTCGGTTCCAACCCCTATTCGATCTCCAGGCGGCGGGGGACATTCTCTTCGCGGTGACGACGACGACCGTTGCGGAGGTCCTGACGGGACCATTGGCCGCTGGCGAGGAGGCGCTGGCACGACGCTATCGCGCCGTGATGGAGTCGTGGCAGGTGATTGACCTGACCACCGATCTCGCGGAGAGCGCAGCGCGTTTCCGGGCGGTCTTGAAGCTGAAGCTCCCCGATGCGATTCAGGTCGCGAGCGCGATCGCAGTCAACGCCGATGCGCTAGTGACGCACGATCGCGACTTTTCGCGCGTAAAGGCGGTGACGATTCTGAGCTGACGGGCCGGCGACCCATTCGCTCTCGGTCGAGGCCGCGAGCACGATCCGCGCACGGGCGCGCCCCGCGAGCTGCTTCGCGATGCCGCTCGTGGACCGGGTCGAATGACCGTTCGCGGCGCCCCGAGGCCTCGGCTATGATGCCGCGTCATGGCGCGCGCACGCACGGTGAAGCGGGTCGGGGTCCTTCGCGGCACGGGACGGTCGGCGAACGTCGGGGCGGGGCGCTCGGCGACGGTCTCGCGCAAGACCAAGGAGACCGCAATCGAGCTCTCCCTGAACGTCGACGGCTCGGGCCGCTACGACATCCAGACCGGCGTTCCGTTCCTGAACCACATGCTCGAGCTCTTCACCCGCCACGGCTTCTTCGACCTCGGCATCCGGGCGACGGGCGACGTCGAGGTCGACGACCACCACACGGTCGAGGACGTCGGTCTTACGCTCGGGCAGGCGTTTCGCCGGGCGCTCGGCGGCAAGGAGGGTATCCGGCGCTTCGGGGAAGCGACGGTGCCGCTCGACGAGGCGCTGATCCAGGTGGTGGTCGATCTGAGCGGCCGGCCGTACCTCGCCTGCGGCGTCAAGACCAAGCAGAGCCGCATCGGCACCTTCGACGTGGAGCTCGTCCACGACTTCCTGCTGGCGTTCGTGAACGAGAGCGGGATGAACCTGCACGTCCGCATGCTCGCGGGACGGAACCCGCATCACATCGTCGAAGCGACCTTCAAAGGCATGGCGCGTGCGCTCGACGCCGCGACCCAGCGCGATCCGCGGGTCCGGGGCGTGCTCTCGACCAAGGGATCGCTTTCCGGATGAACGGCTGGCCCATCGTCGGGTGGGCGACGCTCGTGGTGGCGGCGATCGTCGCCGTGATCCTCGGCACCGTCGGCGCCGCTGAGGCGGGGATCCGGATGGTGCTGCGTGCGACCGCGCGTACGTCGGCGGTGTTCTTCACGCTCGCCTTCGCGGCGTCGGCGCTCCGCCGCCGCTGGCCGAACGCCGCGACGGGCTGGCTCCTGCGCAATCGCCGGCAGCTCGGGGTGTCGTTCGCGGTGTCGCACTTCGTGCACCTCCTCGCGATCTTCGCGCTCGTGGGGTGGACGTGGGCCGGGTTTCGCGCCGCCGTGCCGGCGGGAACCCTCGCCGTCGGCGGGCTTGCCTATACGTTCCTCGTGCTCATGACGCTCACGTCCTTCGACGCGCCGGCCGCTCGGCTCGGGCCGCGCGCGTGGAGGCGTCTGCACACGACCGGCGCCTACTATCTGTGGTTCGTCTTCGCGCAGAATTACTTCGTGGCGGCCACGTTTTCGGCCTTCTACTGGCCGTACGCCGCTCTCGTCGCCGGCGCGATGGCGCTCCGCTGGTTGCCGGCGCCGCGCGCCGCCCGGGCGCCCGTCGACCTGGCGCCGCGGCGGCTGGCCTGACCGCCATGACCATCGCCGTCATCGACTACGAGATGGGGAACCTCCGGAGCGTGCAGAAGGCGCTCGAGCGCGTCGGCGCGGACGCCGTCATCACGCGCGATCCGGACGTCATCATGGGCGCGGCGGCGGCGGTGCTGCCGGGCGTCGGCGCGTTCGGGGCCTGCATGGAGAGCCTCCGGCGTCACGGGCTCGTCGAGCCGGTCAAGATCTTCGCCGCGAGCGGCCGGCCCTTCCTCGGCATCTGCGTCGGCATGCAGATCCTCTTCGAGGAGAGCGAGGAGTTCGGCCCCGTGCGCGGCCTCGGCATCCTGCCGGGCAGGATCGTGCGCTTCACGCCCGACCCCGACGGCAAGCGCAAGGTGCCGCAGATGGGGTGGAACGCGCTCCGCATCGTGAAGCGCGCGCCGCACCTCGCCGGCGTGAAGGACGGCGCCCAGGTCTACTTCGTGCATTCGTACTATCCGGAGCCGGCCGATCCCGAGCTCGTCGCGACGACGACCGACTACGGCTGCACGTTCGCGTCGTCGGTCTGGCAGGACAACGTCTTCGCGACCCAGTTCCACCCCGAGAAGAGCCAGGCGGTCGGGCTCCGTGTCCTCGCCAACTTCGCCGAGATCGCGGGCGAGACCGGCGCCGCCGCCGCGGCGCGCTGAGGTCCCGGACATGCTGGTGATTCCCGCGATCGACCTGAAGGGCGGACGGTGCGTGCGCCTCGTCCAGGGCGACATGGCGCGTGAGACGGTCTACGCCGAGGACCCGGTCGCCGTCGCGCGCGGCTTCGAGGCCGCGGGCGCCGAATGGATCCACGTCGTCGACCTCGACGGCGCCGTCAGCGGCACGCCCGTCAACGAGGAGGCGATCGCCGCCGTGTGTCGCGGCGTCCGAGCCAAGGTGGAAGTCGGCGGCGGCATCCGCGACCTCGCGACGCTCGAGCGCGCGCTCGGCGCGGGGGCGGGGCGGGTCGTGCTCGGGACGGCGGCGCTCGAGGACCCGACGTTCTTCGCGACCGCGTGTCGCCGTCATCCCGGCCGAATCCTCGCCGGCATCGACGCCCGCAAGGGCAAGGTCGCGGTCGCGGGCTGGACCAAGGACAGCGCGACCGACGCGGTGGGGCTCGCGGTCGCGGTGCAGCGTGCGGGCGCTACCGCGATCGTCTTCACCGACATCGCCCGCGACGGGACGGGGGAGGGCGTGAACGCGCCCGCCGTCGACGCGATCGCCGACGCGGTCGACATTCCGGTGATCGCTTCCGGGGGCGTGGCATCGCTCGACGACCTCCGCCGCTTGCGCGCCTTGGCGCGCCGCAACCTCGAGGCCGTGATCGTCGGCCGCGCCATCTACACCGGCGCCGTCGACCTCGCGACGGCGCTGCGGGTCGGCCGCGGCGAGGAACCCTGATGGCGCTCGCCAAGCGCATCATCCCGTGCCTCGACGTGAAGGACGGACGGGTCGTGAAAGGCGTGAACTTCGTCGGGCTCCGCGACGCCGGCGACCCGGTCGAGGTCGCGGCGCGCTACGACCGCGACGAGGCCGACGAGCTGACCTTCCTCGACATCACCGCCTCGCACGAAGCGCGGCCGATCCTGCTCGACGTGGTGTCGCGCACCGCCGAGCGCGTGTTCATGCCGCTCACGGTCGGCGGCGGCGTGCGCGAGATCGCCGACATCCGTGCCCTGCTGAACGCCGGCGCCGACAAGGTCTCGATCAACACCGCCGCCGTGGCGCGTCCGGAGTTCGTCGCCGAGGCGGCCGAGCGCTTCGGAAGCCAGTGCATTGTGGTCGCGATCGACGCGAAGCGGGTGCCCGCGCCGGCAACGGAGACACCGCGCTTCGAGGTGTTCACGCACGGCGGCCGGCGCGCGACCGGACTCGACGCCGTCGCATGGGCGGTGCGCATGGAGCGCGCCGGGGCGGGGGAGATCCTGCTCACCAGCATGGACCGCGACGGGACGCAGGCGGGCTACGACGTGCCGCTCACGCGCGCGGTGAGCCGCGCCGTCGGCGTCCCGGTGATCGCCTCGGGAGGCGTCGGCACGATCGAGCACCTCTACGAGGGGCTCACGGCCGGCGAGGCCGATGCCGTGCTCGCCGCCTCGATCTTCCACTACGGAACTTACACGATCCGCCAGTGCAAGGAGTACCTGCACGCGCGCGGCGTCGACGTCCGCCTCTGACGGTGAGCGCAGCGCCCGCGCACCGCCCCGTCAGTGCGCCTCGAGGAAGCGCTCCGCGTCGATCGCGGCCATGCACCCGGTGCCGGCCGCGGTGATGGCCTGCCGGTACACGCGATCCTGCACGTCGCCGCACGCGAAGACGCCCGCGACGTTCGTCTTCGTCGAGCTCTTCTCGGTGACGAGGTAGCCGTACTCGTCCATCGCGAGCTTGCCCGCGAAGAGCTGCGTGTTGGGCGTGTGGCCGATCGCCATGAACACGCCGTCGGCCGCCATCTTCGTGCGCTTGCCGGTGCGGGTGTCCTTGAGCGTGACGCCGGTGACGCCGTGGCCCTGCGGCTCGCCGTGGATCTCGTCGATCGTGGCGTTCATGATCCACTGGATCTTCGGATTGGCGCGGGCGCGGTCCCGCATGATCTTCGACGCCCGGAGCTCGTCGCGCCGGTGCACGACCGTTACCTTGGCCGCGAACTTCGTGAGGAAGTTGGCCTCCTCCATCGCCGTGTCGCCGCCGCCGACCACCAGCACGTCCTTGTCCTTGAAGAAGAAGCCGTCGCAGGTGGCGCAGGCCGAGACGCCGTAGCCCATGAGCTTCGTCTCGGATGCGATGCCGAGGAGCTTCGCCTGCGCGCCGGTGGCGATGATGAGGGCGTCGCAGGTGAGCGTGCCGTCGGCGAGCGTGACGGTGAACGGCCGCTTCGAGAGGTCGACGCCGGTCACGTCGCCCGAGAGGTAGCGGGTTCCGAAACGCTCCGCCTGCTTGCGGAAGAGCTCCATCAGCTCGGGACCCTGGATGCCGGGTGGAAAGCCGGGGTAGTTCTCGACCTCGGTGGTGATCGTGAGCTGCCCGCCGGGCTGCGTGCCCTCGACGACGAGCGGCTCGAGATTGGCGCGGGCGGCGTAGAGGCCGGCCGTCGATCCGGCCGGACCGGACCCGAGGATCAACACCTTGGCGTGCGTCGGTGTGGTCATCGTGCGACCGTAGTGACCGGCCGACCGGGATGCAAGTTCGGCGGCGGTTGTCATGCGCGCGGGCCGGCAATAGATTCGGCGCCCGCATGGCGGTGCGTCCTCGACTCTCGCATGTCGACGCCGACGGGCGTGCCCGCATGGTGGACGTCGGCGACAAAGCGGTCACGACGCGCGTCGCGGTCGCCGCGGCGACCGTCCGCATGCGGCCCGCGACGCTGCGCCTGATCGCGGCGGGCGGCATGCCGAAGGGCGACGTGCTGGCGGTCGCGCGCCTCGCCGGCGTCATGGCCGCGAAGCGCACCGCCGACCTGATTCCGCTCTGCCACCCGCTCGCGCTCTCGCACGTCGACGTGCGCCTCACGCCCCGGCCTGCGCGCGCGGCGATCGAGGTCGAAGCCACGGTGCGCTGCGAGGGAAGGACCGGCGTCGAGATGGAAGCGCTCACGGCGGCGTCGGTCGCGGCGCTCACCGTCTACGACATGTGCAAGGCGGTCGACCGCGCCATCGAGATCGGCGCCGTTCGCCTGCTCCGCAAGGAGGGTGGGAAGAGCGGAACCTGGATGCGACGCGGCGCCAAGGCGAGAGGCTGAGCCGTGCGCGTCGTGCTGAAGCCCGGACGGGACTTCTCCGTCCGCGCCGGCCATCCATGGGTGTTCTCCGGCGCGATCGCGCGCGTCGAGGGCGAGGACGCTCCCGGCCGTCCGGCGCAAGTGTGCGCCGCCGACGGCCGCGTCCTCGGGTGGGGCACCTGGAATCCCGCGACCAGCATCGCGATCCGCATGATGACGCGCGGCGCGCGCCCGATCGACGCCGCCCTCGTCCACGAGCGGATCGGCCGCGCGCTCGCGCTCAGAACGCTGGTCGCCGACACGGACGCCGTGCGCCTCGTGAACGGAGAGGGTGACGGGCTGCCCGGGCTCGTAGTCGACCGCTACGCGGACTTCGCGGTGTGCCAGTTCCTGACCGCCGGCGCCGATGCGCTCCGCGGCGACGTCGTCGCCGCGCTCGCGGCATCGGCGCCCGTACGGGGGATCTTCGAGCGCAGCGAGGGCAACGTGCGTACCGCGGAAGGCCTCGTGCGGCGCGTCGGCTCGCTGCACGGCGAGGAGCCGCCCGCGGAGGTCGTCATCGCGGAGAGCGGCCGCCGCCACGTCGTCGACGTGCGGGGCGGCCAGAAGACCGGCTTCTTCCTCGACCAGCGTCCGAACCGCGATCTCGTCGGGCGGCTCGCCGCCGGGCGCCGCGTCCTCAACCTCTTCGCCTACAGCGGCGGGTTCTCGATCGCGGCGGCGCGGGGCGGCGCGGTGCACGTCGCCTCGGTCGACAGCTCGGCGGCGGCGCTCGCCCTCGCGGAGGCGGCGTGGCGGCTGAACGGGCTCGCCGACGGTCTCGGCACCTTCGTCCGCGCGGACGTCTTCGAGTACCTGCGCGACGACCGGGCATCCGGCGGCGAGGTGCCGCCGCCCGATCTCGTGGTGCTCGATCCGCCACCCTTCGCGCGCCGGCGCGCCGATCGCGAGCGGGCGCGCGCCGGCTACAAGGACGTCAATCTGCACGCGCTCCGCGCCGCCGCGCCGGGCGCGCTCGTGCTCACGTTCAGCTGTTCGCAGCACGTGGCGGTCGAGGAGTGGGAGGGCGCGGTCGCCGCCGCGGCGATGGACGCCGGACGGGCGTGCCAGTTGCTTGCGCGTCTCGGGCCTGGCATCGACCATCCCCAAGCGCTGGCGCACGCGGAGGGTCGGTACCTGAAGGGCCTCTTGCTACGGACCGAATGATGGACCGGACGGCGAAGACGCTGGCCTCCTTCGGTCTCTGGGCAGTGATCCTGCTCACGTGCCCGCCGCTCTTCGTGATCGCGTTCGCGATCTGGCTCGTGACGGCGCCCTTCGATCGGCGGCTGCGCGTCCTGCACCTGTACTCGTGCGCGTGGGCCTCGCTGTACACGTACGTCTTTCCGTACTGGACGACGACGGTGCGCGATCGAGAGCGCCTGCGCGACGACCGCGCCTACGTCATCGTCTCAAATCATCAGTCGCTGCTCGACATCCTCGTGCTCTTCCGGCTCTACCGGCACTTCAAGTGGGTCTCCAAGGAGGAGATCTTCCGCGTGCCCTTCATCGGCTGGAACATGACCCTCAACCGCTACATCCGCATCCGGCGCGGGGACCGGCAGGATGCGGTCCGGATGATGGCCTCCTGCGGTGCGGCGCTCGAGAGCGGCAGCTCCGTCATGATCTTTCCGGAGGGAACCCGGTCGCTCGACGGCGAGCTGCGCGAGTTCAAGCACGGCGCCTTCACCCTGGCGCTCGGGCACGGCGTGCCGATCCTGCCGATCGTGCTCGACGGTACGCTCGACGCGCTTCCGAAGCACGGCGTCACGCTGCAGAACTCCGCCGACATCGTCATCCAGGTGCTCGATCCCATTGCGGTCGGCGGTTTCGACGACGTCGGCGCGCTCCGCGATCACGTACGGTCCGTCATGGCGGAAGCGCTGCATCGGATCCGCGCGCGGCGCCGCGGCGAGGTGGGGACGCCGTCGCGGCCGGCGCCCCGCGCGGCGCGCTCCGCCTGAGGCGCGCCCGCTACGCGTAGCGATGCGGCGGCCGGCGTGCGGCGCTACGACCGGCGGCATGCCGCATCGTCGATCGCACTCCATCAAGACGTGGCCGGCCTACGAGCGACCGCGCGAGAAGATGCTCGACGCCGGCCCCGAGCGCCTGTCGGACGCGGAGCTCCTCGCCGTGGTCTTTCCAACCGCGGCACGCGGGGCGCCGAACGCCGTCGATCAAGCGCGCGTCTGGCTGGAGCGCCTCGGCTCGCTCCGCGGGCTCGTCGACGCGCCGGTGCGCGCGCTCCGCGCCACGCCCGGGATCGGCGCCGCGCGCGCCGCCACGGTGCAGGCCCTCGGCGAGCTCGCGCGCCGCTACGGGCAGCAACGGCTCGCCCGCGGGACGCCGCTTCGCACGAGCGCCGAGGTCTACCGGCATTGCGGCGAGCGCCTGGCGGCGCTTCGCAAGGAACAGTTCCACGTCATCCTGCTCGACGGCAAGAACCGCCCCCTCAAGGACGTGCGCGTCTCGGAGGGCACGCTCACGGCGTCGCTCGTCCACCCCCGCGAGGTGTTCGTCCCGGTGATCGAGGAGAGCGCGGCCGCCGTTATCCTCGTCCACAACCACCCGAGCGGCGATCCGACGCCGAGCGCGGAGGACATCGCGATCACGCGGCGGCTGCGGGAGGTGGGCGAGCTCATGGGCGTGCAGGTGCTCGACCACGTCATCATCGGGCACGGGCGCTACGTCAGCTTCTCCGACGAGGGGCTCTGAAGAAGGGACGAGGAGTCGTCGCTGGCGGCGGGCGGCGGCGTGCTTCGCGCGGCCAGGCGGACGGACGCTCCGCCCTAGAAGGGGATGTCGTCGTCGTCGGTGGCGGGCGCGCCGCCTCCGCCGCCGCCCATGCCCGCCGCCGGCTCCTCGGGGAATCCCGGGTCGCCGCCGGTGCCGCGACCGCCGCCGCCGCCGAGGAAGCGCACGTTCTGCGCGATGATCTCGGTGATGTAGCGCTTGTTGCCGTCCTTGTCGTCGTAGGTGCGGGTGCGGATCTCGCCCTCGACGAACACCTGGCGGCCCTTGCTCAGGAACTTGCCGCAGTTCTCGCCCTGCTTCCCCCAGACGATGACGTTGTGCCACTCGGTACGCTCCTGGCGCGTACCCTCGTTGTCGTTCCAGCTCGTGGTGGTCGCGAGCGGGAACTTGCAGACGGCGCGGCCGGTGCCGGTGAAGCGGATCTCGGGATCCTTGCCGAGATTGCCGACCAGGATGGCTTTGTTGACCGACATGTGACCTCCGGGGGGCGTGGAACTCGTTGACTGCCGCGACGCTTAACAGCGGCCTCCACGACCGTCAACGACGACGAGTAGCGGCTGCGTTCTGGCGCCGGCGCCGCCTTTGTGGGAGGCTCGCCGAGTGATGGGCGTGGTCGGCGGAGGGTGGCAATGAACGACGACGTATTGCGGATCGTCCCCCTCGGTGGTCTCGGCGAGATCGGCCTCAACATGATGCTGATCGAGTACGGCGAGAGCGCCGTTGCGGTCGACTGCGGCGTCATGTTTCCCGAGCCGTCGATGCTCGGCATCGACCTCGTCATCCCCGACCTCACGTACCTCCGCGAGCGGCCCGACCGCCTGAAGGCCATCCTCTGCACGCACGGGCACGAGGACCACGTCGGCGCGCTCCCGTTCGTGACGCGCGAGCTGCCGGTGCCGACCTACGCGACGCCCTTCGCGCACGCGCTCGTCGCGCAGAAGCTCGAGGAGCACGCGCTCGCGTCGCCGCTCGAGCGCTTCAAGGCGGGCGACACGTGGCGCGTCGGCCCCTTCGAGATCGAGGCGATCCACATCACCCACAGCATCGTCGACGCCGTGGGGCTCGCGATCCGGACGCCGCTCGGCACGATCGTCCATACCGGCGACTTCAAGTTCGACCAGACGCCGCTCGACGGTCTGCCGTCGGACCTGCGCCGCTTCGCGGCGCTCGGCGACGCCGGGGTGCTGGCGTTGCTCTCCGACTCGACCAACGTCGACCGTCCGGGCGTGACGCCTTCGGAGCGCAGCCTGACGGCGCGGTTCGAGGCCACCTTCCAGCGCGCGCGCGGACGCGTGCTCGTGGCGACGTTCGCGTCGCACCTGCACCGCATCCAGCAGGTGCTCGACGTCTCGGCGAAGACCGGGCGGCGGGTCGCCGTCCTCGGCCGCGGCATGGTGCAGAACGTCCAGACCGGTCAGGAGCTCGGCTACCTGCGCGTGCCGTCCGGGCTGATCGTCGATCTCGCGGAGGCGCGCGGCCTGCCGCCCGATCGGGTGACGCTGCTCTCGACCGGGAGCCAGGGCGAGCCGCTCTCGGCGCTCGCGCGGATCGCGATGGACGACCACAAGCAGGTGAAGATCGAGGCCGGCGACACCGTGATCATGTCGTCGCGCATCATCCCGGGAAACGAGAAGCCGATCGGCGACGTCATCAACCACCTGTGCCGTCGCGGCGCCGAGGTGCTGCACGAGCCGCTCGCGGGTCTGCACGTGTCCGGACACGCGAGCCAGTCGGAGCTCCGGCTCATGCTCCAGCTGACGCGTCCCCGCTATTTCGTGCCGGTGCACGGCGAGTACCGCCATCTCGTCCGCCATACCGCGCTCGCCGCCGAGATGGGGGTCGCGCCGTCCGAGTGCTTCCTGCTCGAGGACGGTGACGTCCTCGAGATCGACGCCGCGGGCGCGCGCCGCGCCGAGCCGGTGGCGTCGGGGCGCGTCTTCGTCGACGGCAAAGGCGTCGGCGACGTCGGCGACGTCGTGTTGCGCGATCGTCGGCACCTCTCCGACGGCGGCCTCGTGCTCGCCATCCTCGCCGTGAACCAGCACACCGGCGAGATCATCTCGGGCCCCGACCTCATCTCGCGCGGCTTCGTCTTCGAGGACGACAGCCAGCCGTATTTCGAGCGCGCCAAGGAAGCGGTCCTCGAGGCGCTGGCGGCGCTCGCCCCGGAGTCGCGCACGGTGCCCGCCGAGGTGAAGGAAGAGATGCGGAAGACCCTGCGGCGCTACTTCAAGAAGACGCTCGAGCGGCGGCCCGTGATCCTCCCGGTCGTGATGGAGCTCTGAGCCGCGAGGGCGCCGATGCGCGGCCGGTCCGCGGACGTTCGGGACTTGCGCCTACCGGGCCGTCCGTGACAAGTCTCAAGCGGTCCGTCGCTGGGGGTGGTGGTGGCTGGAAAAGCGGCACGCGTAGCCAAGGGTGGGGTACGGGAGAAGGTCGAGCAGGCGACCGGAACGCTCCGGCGTGAGGTCGAGGCGCTCTTCGCGATCGCCGGAGCCTGCTATCTCGGGCTGAGCTTCCTGAGCTACACGCCCGGTCGGGCGGCAGGGAACGTCGGTGGCCCGGTCGGGCACCTGCTCTCCGATCTCTTCGTCCAGGCATTCGGCCTCGCCGCGTTCCTGATCCCGGCGAGCATCGTCATCGTCGCCATCGTGGTGCTGCGGGGCGGGTCGCTCGCGCTCTCGGTCGTACGCGGGGCGGTGCTGACGGCGGAGCTGCTGCTCGCCGCTACGACCCTCGCCCTGGTGCGCGGCCCGGGCCGCGAGGCGGCGGCGGGCGGTTGGGTCGGTGGTTTCCTCGCGAGCGTGCTGGCCGGGCTCTTCAACTCGCTCGGCGCGTTCCTGATCGTCGCGACCGGTCTCGTCCTCACGACCATGGTCGTGACGGGCGGCTCGCTCGTCGGCGGCATGACCGCCGTGGCGCGTCGCGCGACCGCCACGCGCGGCGCGATCGCCGGTGCGTTCGCGCGCTGGCGCGAACGGCACCGGCCCGACGACGACGAGGACGACGTGGTGGCCCTGCCGCCGCCGCGCGAGCGCCGCGAACGGGAGTCGAGGCCCGAGCGCGGCAAGCGGTCGGCGCTGCCGCCGCCCGAGCCCGCGCCGCCGATCGTGGTGAACGAGCCGGAACCGCGCCCCGCCAAGGCCGGCAAGGGCAGGGCTTCGAAGGCGCTCAAGCAGGAGGAGTTCCACTTCTCGTCGGGGACGGCCCAGTACGAGCTGCCGCCGCTCGGCTTCCTCGACGCGCCCGTCGACGCGGGCGTCCAGATCGACGAGGACTCGCTGATCGCGAGCTCCCGCATCCTGCAATCGAAGCTCGCCGACTTCGGCGTCGACGGGAAGGTCGTCGCCGTCCGACCGGGTCCGGTCATCACGACCTTCGAGTTCGAGCCCGCGGCGGGCGTGAAGGTGAACCGCGTCGTGAACCTCGCCGATGATCTCTCGATGGCGCTCCGCGCCCACAGCGTCCGCATCCTCGCGCCGATCCCCGGGAAGCCCGTCGTCGGCATCGAGGTGTCGAACCCGCGGCGCGAGAAGGTGTGGCTGCGCGACATCATCGCGAGCGACCAGTTCCAGCGCTCCGAGTCGAAGCTCACGCTGGCGCTCGGCAAGGACACGACCGGCAACACCTACGTGTCGGATCTCGGCAGGATGCCGCACCTGCTCATGGCCGGCGCGACCGGAACCGGCAAGTCGGTGTCGCTGAATGCCATGATCATGAGCATCCTCTACGAAGCGTCGCCGCACGACGTGCGCTTCATCATGATCGATCCGAAGATGCTCGAGCTTTCGGTCTACGACAACATCCCGCATCTGCTCGTGCCGGTCGTGACCGATCCGAAGAAGTCGGCCTACGCGCTCGCCAACGTCATGCAGGAGATGGACCGGCGCTATCGGCTCCTCAAGGAGAAGGGCGTCCGCAACATCGACAGCTACAACAAGGCGATCGCGGGCGAGCAGGCCGAGAAGCAGGCCGGGGTGATCGAGCTCACCGAGCCCGAGGATCCCGAAGAGGCCGCGGCGCCCTTCGTGCCGGGGCAGCCGCTCGGCAACCAGCCGCTCGTGCACGAGCACCTGCCGCGCATCGTCATCATCGTGGACGAGCTCGCCGACCTCATGATGACGGTCGGGCGCGAGGTCGAGGAGTCGATCACCAGGCTCGCCCAGAAGGCGCGCGCCGCCGGCATCCACCTGATCCTGGCGACCCAGCGACCGTCGGTCGACGTGATCACCGGCCTCATCAAGGCGAACTTCCCGGCGCGCATCTCGTTCCAGGTGACGTCGCGCATCGATTCACGGACGATCCTCGACGCGCAGGGCAGCGAGCGTCTCCTCGGGGCGGGCGATTGTCTCTTCCTGCCCCCGGGCACGGCGCGGCTCACGCGCGTCCACGGCGCGTTCGTCTCCGACGAGGAGGTCCAGAAGGTCGTCGAGTTCTGGCGCAAGCAGGGCGCGCCGAGCTACCGGATGGAGCTTCTCGAGGGCGGGGAGGACGAGGAGGGCGGCGACGACGAGGACGACGACCTCCATGACGAGATGTACGACATGGCGGTGCGGGTCGTGACCGAGAGCCGCCAGGCGTCGATCTCGTGGCTGCAGCGCAAGCTGCGCGTCGGCTACAATCGCGCCGCGCGCATGATCGAGCGCATGGAGCGCGAAGGCGTGGTGTCGCGTGCCGAGGGCGCGCGTCCGCGCGAAGTGCTGGCCCGGGGCGTCGACGCGGAAGATTGAATCGGTCGGCGCGCTCCCGCCGCGTCGGCCGGAGGCCGCCACGACCGCGCCGCCGCTCGTGGCGGCGCCCGCCGGCGCGACCCGGCTGGCGGCTCCCGCGCCGCGCTGTTAGAGAGCGCCGCATGTCACGCGCCGCCGTCGCCGTCGTGCTCTTGCTCGCGCTCGCTCCGCTGCCGGATCGGGGCGGGGCGGCCCGCGCCGAGACGAGGCCAGGCGGCGCCGCCGCGTGTCCCGACCCGGCGACGATCGTGCGGAAGCTCCAGGAGCGGTACGACGGGACGCGCACGTTCCGCGCGAACGTCCGGCAGGAGATGAAGGTGAAGTCGCTCGACGTGAGCGACGTCTCCGAGGGCACCGTCGTCTTCAAGAAGCCCGGCAAGATGCGTTGGGATTTTCAGACGCCGCGCGCGCAGCAGATCGTTTCCGACGGGGATCTTCTCTGGATCTATCAGCCCGACGACCGCCAGGTGTTGAAGGCGCCGTTTCGCGCCGCCTTCGTGTCGACGACGCCGGTGTCCTTCCTCCTCGGGGTCGGGCGCATCACGGACGACTTCCGGCCGGAGGCCGACGCGCGCGGCTGCACGGCGGAGCGCCTCTACGTGGCGCTCGCGTCAAAGCGTGGCGACGAGGTGGGCGCGCTCGCCTTCGGCGTCGACCCCGCGACCTACGACATCGTCGAGGCGTCCGTCACCGACCCGCTCGGCAACGTGACCACGCTCGGCTTCAGCGCCATCGCGCGGAACGTCGACGTTCCCGACGCGACCTTCGCGTTCACCGTGCCGAGCGGGGTCGACGTGATCACGCCGCCCGGCGCCGCGGCCGCGCCGCCGCCGTAGAGGAGCTCCGTCGTCGATCCGTCGCGATGCGCATGGACGGCGCACTGGCAAGGGGCCGACCGTCTTGCTACGAAGCGCCGCATGCCTTCGTTCGACGTGGTCTCTCGCATCGACCTGCAGGAGGTCGACAACGCGCTCAACCAGACGCGGAAAGAGGTCGCCCAGCGCTACGATCTCAAGGACAGCAAGACCGAGATCGGCTGGGACCAGAAGGAGATCATCGTCACCTCGGCGGACGACTTCAAGGTGAAGGCCGTCGTCGACGTCCTCCAATCGAAGCTCGTCAAACGGAACGTGCCCATCAAGAATCTCGACTACGGAGCGATGGAGCCGGCGCAGGGCGGCCGGGCGCGCCAGAAGATCACGGTGCAGCAGGGCATCGAGACGGAGAAGGCGCGCGAGATCGTCAAGTTCATCAAGGGCACCGGCGTCAAGGCGCAGGCGCAGATCATGGATGACGAGGTGCGGGTGTCGGGGAAGAAGCGCGACGATCTCCAGGACGTGATCGCCAAGCTCCGTGGCGCCGACCTCGGCCTCGCGCTCCAGTTCGTCAACTTCCGCGACTGACGTCGTGGCCGCCCGCTCGGCGCCGCGGTCGCGGCAGCGCCCGCACGTGAAGGACGGCCGCCCCGAGAACACGCACCCGCTGAACCGGGGCGTCTATCAGGACCGCATTCCGCTCTTCGAGTCGTTCCTGCGCTTCGCCGAGGCGTTGGCGCGTTGCTCGCCCGCGGCCGCGCACCGGACGGGCTGCGTGCTCGTGAGCTTCAACCTCGAGCGCGTGCTCGGCGCCGGCTTCTCGGGCGGCGCGGTGAGCGCGCGCGGCGTTGCCGGCAACGCGCGGCCGCGCGACAGCCATCTCCACGCCGAAGAGCACGCCCTCCTCATCGCCGGCGCCGTCGAGAAGGACAAGCTGATGTTCGTCACCGAGGCGCCGTGCCTCCTCTGCGCGGTGCGCGCGATCAACAGCGGCGTGAGCCACGTCTATTACCGCACGACGAGCGCGCGCGGCCGCAAGGGCCTCGATCTCCTGCGCCGCGCGGGCAAGGCGGTGATCCACTACCCGCGCTGGCGGCCGCGCGGCGCGGGGCCGCATCCGCCCGGGCTCGTCGCCGGACGTCTGCCGGTGGCGATGACGCTGCCCGAGGCGTACCAGCGCTTCGCCGAGGCGCTCGCGCTGCGCTCGACGGACGGTTCGCAGAAGGTCGGGTGCGTGGTCGTCTCCGCCGACCTCGAGCGCGTGCTCGGCGTCGGCTACAACGGGGGCGCGGCCGGCATGAATGATCGCGACTTCATCCCGGCCGACCGCAGCGGCTACGTGCACGCCGAGGAGAACGCGCTCCTCAAGGCGGGCGCGATCGAGAAAGACAAGGTCATGTTCCTCACGCACACGCCGTGCGTCATGTGCGCGAAGCGGGCGATCAACAGCGGGGTGGCGCGGGTCCATTGCCGACAGCCGAATCAGCGCGGCGACGCGATGGGCCTGGCGCTGCTCAAGCAGGCCGGCAAGCGGGTCGTGTGGTGGCGGGGCGAGCCGAGGAGGCCGCGGCGATGAGCGTGGCCTTGACCGCCCCGCCGCCGCTCTGAAAGATCGCGTCGATGCTCACCGTCCGCATCACCAGGCGCGACCCGCGCGCGCAGATCCCGGACTACCAGACCGAGGGCTCCGCGGCCTTCGATCTCGCGATCCTCGACGACGCGACGGTGCCGGCACGCGGCCACGCGCTCCTGCCGACGGGACTGGTGATCGGCGTGCCGGCCGACCACGTGTTCCACGTCTACGCGCGGTCCTCGCTCTTCAAGAAGTTCGGGCTCGTGCTGGCCAACGGCGTCGGCGTGATCGACCCCGACTACTGCGGTCCGGACGACGAGGTGCTGATCTCGGTCTGGAACCCCGGCGGCCGCGACGTGCGGGTGCCGGCGGGGACGCGGATCGCGCAGGGCATCGTGTTCCCGCGGCCGCGCGTGCGATGGGTGGTGGCCGAGGCGACCGGTCCCGGGCGCGGAGGCTTCGGCTCGACGGGCCACTGAGGAGGGGACGCGGAGCGTGCAGGCGTATCTCGACATCGTCCGGCGCATCCTCGCGGAGGGCGAGCGCAAGCCGACGCGCACCGGCGTCGACACGATCGCGATCGCCGGCGCGACCTTCGAGCACGACATGGCGAAGGGCTTCCCGCTGCTCACCACCAAGCGGACGCCGTTCCGGCTCGTCGCGACCGAGCTCGAATTCTTCGTGCGCGGCATCACCGACAAGCGTTGGCTCCAGGCCCGCGACAACCACATCTGGGACGAGTGGGCGCATCCGCGAAAAGCCGCCTACGGACACGACGAAGCCGCGAAGCGGCGCATGCGCGAAGAGCCGGACCTCGGGCCGATCTACGGCTTCCAGTGGCGTCACTTCGGCGCGGCCTACGTGGACCACGAGGCCGACTACGCCGGACGCGGGGTCGACCAGCTGCGCGGCGTCGTCGACACCCTGAGATCGAATCCCGACGATCGCCGCATGATCGTGAGCGCGTGGAATCCGCAGCAACTCGGCGAACAAGGGCTACCACCGTGCCATTTCGTGTTCCAGGTGACGGTGATCGGGGGCAGGCTCAATCTGCTCTGGAACCAGCGCTCGGTCGACGTCCCGCTCGGCCTGCCGTTCAACATCGCGAGCTACGGGCTGCTGCTGCATCTGCTCGCGAAGGAGGCGGGCCTCAGGGAAGGGACGCTCATCGGCTTCCTCGCCGACACGCACGTCTACGTGAACCAGATCGACGGCGTCCGCGAGCAGCTGACGCGCGACCCCGAGCGCTATCCGCTGCCGCGTGTCGTGACCGGGCCGTTCACCTCGATCTGGGACTGGACGGCCGAGCACAGCCGCGTCGAGGGCTACGAGAGCTACCCGAAGATCGACTTCCCGATCGCGGTCTGAGGCCATGATCACGATCGTGGCGGCGGTCGCGCGCAACGGGTGCATCGGCAGGGACGGCGGCCTGCCGTGGCGCATCGCCGAGGACATGAAGCGCTATCGGGCGATCACGATGGGCAAGGTCGTCGTGATGGGTCGCCGGACCTGGGAGTCGATCCCGGAGCGCTTCCGCCCCCTGCCGGGCCGCACCAACGTCGTCGTGACGCGCCAGGCCGGCTATCCGCTGCCGGCGGGCGTCGAGCGCTTCGGGTCGCTCGCGGAGGCGCTCGCGGCGCACGCCGGCGACGCCGTCGTCGTCAACGGCGGCGGCGCGGTGTACGCCGAGGCGATGGAACGTGCCGACGTGCTCGACCTGACTCACGTGCACCGCGAGGTCGCCGGGGACACGTTCTTTCCGGCGATCGATCCGTCGGTCTGGAAGGAGACGGCGCGGGAGGACCACGAGGGGTTCTCCTTCGTCACCTACCGGCGCAGATGAGCGGCGTCTTCGTCGTCGTCGACGGCACCGACGGATCGGGGAAGGGCACCCAGACGACCCGGCTCGAGCGGCGCCTGCGCGCCGAAGGGCGAGACGTCGTGCTCGTCGACTTCCCGCGCTACGGCGCGCCGTCGGCCTACTTCGTCGAGCGCTACCTGCACGGCGAGTACGGCGACCTCGCCGGCGTCGACGCGTATCGCGCCTCCATGTTCTACGCGCTCGACCGCTTCGATGCGTCGTTCGAGATCCGGGCGGCGCTGGCGCGCGGCGCGATCGTGATCTCGAACCGTTACGTCTCGGCCAACAAGGGGCACCAGATGGCGAAGCTCGCCGACCCCGGCGAGCGCGAGCGGTTTCTCGCCTGGCTGAACCATCTCGAGTACGGGCTGCTCGGGATTCCGAAGCCCGACCTCACCATTCTGCTCCACGTGCCCGCCGACGTCGGGTTCGAGCTCGTGGCCCGGAAGGACGAGCGCGCCTACCTGCGGGGCAAGGTGCGCGACATCCACGAGGACGACCGCGCGCATCTGCGGGCGGCGGAAGCCGCTTACCTGGAGCTCGTCACGCTCGACCGGAGCGAACGGTGGGAGTCCGTCGACTGCATGGAGGACGGGCGGCTGCTCGCGATCGAGGAGGTGGAGCGCCGGGTGTGGGCGCTCGTGGCGCCGCTCGTCGGCGCCGCGCCGGCAAGCCGGCCATAGCCGTACGCTGATATTCCGCGATGTTCGCGTTTTCGGCTCCGAGAGTTGACACCGTGGGTACCAGCCCTTACCATCCGCCGCCTTTCGAGGAGACCATGCGCAAAGCCTTCCTGAAAACCGCTCGCGAAACACTCGAAACCATGAAGCGGCAGTTGCTCGCCGAGATCCAACAGGACCTCAAGCAGGGCCGCGAATCGTCCAAGGACGAGGGCATGGACACCTACGATCTCGCCAGCGAGGAGCGCGAGCGCGAGATCAACTTCATCCTCACCGACCGCGATCGCGGCAAGCTCCAGGCGATCGAGGACGCGCTCGACCGCATCGCGGAAGGATCCTACGGGATCTGCGAGAGCTGCGAGCAGGAGGTCGCCGAGGGGCGGCTCCAGGCGATGCCGTTCACCCGCCTCTGCGTGCAATGTCAGGCCGACCGGGAGACGGAGGCCAAGCAGAACCGGCGTGGGGATGACGATCGCGCGTATCGGCGGCTCGGCGCCACCGACCTCGACGAAGAAGGTCAGTAAAAGTCCGTGGCACCGCAGGTCGCTGAAAACGGCCGGTCTGCGTCGGTGCGCGGTCGACTCGCTTGTGCGGCGTAGCTCCGTGCCGGTCGCGTAACGCCTCGAAAAGCTTGGTTGGGGGCTTCGCTTCGCTCGCCCCTTCCCCGCGGGCTCTACCGGTGGCAGCCGGGGAGGCCGTGGGAGGGGACGCCGTGGTGATAGGAGGCGTGGCCGTGGAGGCCGAGGGCCCAGCCGAGCGTGACGATGACCAGGCCCGCGAGGAGGACCGTGAGGACGGACTTCACGGCGTCGAAGCCGTTGACGCGCTCGAGGCCGACGATGACGAGGAAGAGCGTGTAGAGAAACGTGAGGCCGCCGACGAGGGGGAGGAACATGAAGGCCATCGGCGCGGTCGCGTAGGCGATCACGCGATAGGTCGCCTCGAAGTCCGCACTCCCCGAGAAGATCTGGCGGGCGACGAGGAGGAAGACGGCGGCGTAGAGGAACGAGCGGAGCATCCCCCAGAAGACGAGGCTCAGGCCGAAGCCGCGCGGGCCGAGCACGAGGTAGCCGAGCGCCGCCACGACGAGGCACCCCATCAGGAAGAGCAGCGGCGCCTGGATGCCGCCGCGGGTCGGCATGTCCTGGAAGAAGCCGCGCGGATCGGTGACCACGCGCTTCCAGACTCCGACGAAGCTCTCGGCGAATTGCTCGGTGCGAAACTCCTCGTGCATCGCGTCCTCCGGGGTGTTCAGGCACGGCGCACGGCCGCGCACTTCGCGGGACGCTACAGAAAGCTCCGATGCCAGGCAAGGTGATACGCGGCACGCGTCTGCCACGACGAGCGCCGCGTGCGGTACGCGCCGTGCTCGTCGCCGCGTATCGCGCCGCGGTCGCCGCCGTCGATCCGCGGACCGTCGCGGCGAGCGCGCTCGCGCTCGATCGAGAGCGCGAACGACTCGTCGTGCGCGCTCGCGGTCGGCGCGTGGTGCTGCCGCTCGGCGGAGGGCTCGTCGTGATCGGCGCGGGGAAGGGCGCGGCCGGCCTCGCGGCCGGCGCCGAGGCGGTCGTCGGATCGCGCGTCGTCGACGGCTGCGTGATCGTGCCGCCAGGCTACGAGCGTCCGCTCGCGCGGGTCGCGATCGCTCACGGGAGTCATCCGGTACCCGGCGCGGCCAGCGTCGCCGCGACCCGCCGGATGCTCGCGACGCTCGCCCGCCATCCGCGCGCCGCCGTGCTGGTCGTGCTCACCGGCGGCGCATCGAGCCTGCTCGTGCTGCCGGCGGCGGGTCTCTCGCTCGCCGACGTACGACGCGCGGGCGCCTGGCTCCTCGCGAGCGGCATCGACATCGCGGGCGCCAACGCGATCCGGAAGCACCTCTCGGCGGTCACGGGAGGGCGGCTCGCGGCGCGTCTGGTCGGGCGCGCCGCCGCCGCGGTCGTCGTCTCGGACGTGCCCGGCGACGACCTCGCGGTGATCGGCTCGGGACCGACGGTCGCCGATCCGAGCACCTTCCGGTGCGCCACCGTGCTCGCGCGCCGGATCGGGTTGGCGCCGGAATTGCCTGCGGCGGTCCGGCGGCACCTGGCGCGCGGCGCGCGGGGGGAGATCGCGGAGACGCCGAAACCGGGCTCGCCCGCCGGCCGTGCGTGTCCGACGATCCTCCTCGCGGGGAACGCGACGGCATGCGCGCACGCGGCCGCCTGGGGACGACACGCGGGGTTTTCGCGGATCGTCGTGCGGCGCGCTCCCCTCGTCGGCGCGACGGCCGACGCGGCGCGCGCCGTCGTCCGCGGCCTGCGCACCGCCGCGGCCCGCGCCCGCGCGGGGTCGCCGGTGCTCTGGATCGCCGGGGGCGAGACCACCGTGCGGCTCGGCGGCGCGTCCGGGAAGGGCGGCCGCAACCAGGCCCTCGCGCTCGCGGTCGCGCGCGAGCTCGCCGACGTCGACGGCTGGGCGCTCCTCGCGGCGGGCACGGACGGGATCGACGGGCCCACGGACGCCGCGGGCGGCTTCGTGGACGGGGCGAGCGCCGGGCGCGCGATGCGCCTCGGCCGGACGCTCGCACGGGCGCTCGATCGCCACGACGCGTATCCGCTGCTCGCCGCGCTCGGCGACCTCTTCCGGCCCGGACCGACCGGGACGAACGTCGCGGACCTCGTGATCGCGATCGTGTGGAAGGATCGCGGATGGCGGCTCCCCGGTCGTGTGATAGAAGCGAAGAGCCGCCGATGACGACGTCGCGCGCATTCCGGAGGCAGCTCCGTGTCTGACGGACGCCGCGCCGCTCTCGGCGAAGCGCTCGCCCGGGACTGCTTCGACCTTCTCGTGATCGGGGGCGGGATCAACGGCGCGGGCATCGCCCGTGACGCCGCCATGCGCGGACTCACGGTCGCGCTCGTCGAACAGGGAGACTTCGCGAGCGGCACGAGCAGCAAGTCGAGCAAGCTCGTCCATGGCGGCCTCCGCTATCTCGAGAACTACGAGTTCGCGCTGGTGCTGGAGGCGAGCCGCGAGCGCGATCACCTGCGGCGCCATCTCGCGCCCCACCTCGTGCACCCGATGCCATTCGTGTTCCCGATCTTCCGCGGCGACCCCGTGGGACGCTTGCGATTGTCGGCGGGGCTCTGGGTCTACGACGGACTCTCGGCGTTCCGGAACATCGCGCGGCATCGCTCCTGGGGGCACAAGACGACGCTCCGCCACGAACCGGCGCTGCGCGCCGAGGGGTTGCGCGGCGCGATGCACTACTACGATTGCTGGACCGACGACGCGCGGCTCACCCTCGAGACGATCCAGTCCGCGACGGCGGAGGGGACGGTCGCCTGTAACCATGTCGGCGTGACCGGGCTCCTGCGCGACGGCGACCGGCTCTGCGGAGCGCGCGTCCTCGATCGCGTGAGCGGCGCCTCGTTCGCGATCGCGGCCCGTCAGATCGTGAACGCGACCGGGCCGTGGCTCGACCGCGTGCGCCGCCTCGACGATCCGGCGGCGGCGCCCGTCCTGCGGCTCACCAAGGGCGCGCACATCGTCGTGCCGCGCGAGCGTCTCGGCAACCGGAACGCGATCGTGCTGCGGGCGCCGCGCGACGGCCGCGTGATGTTCGCGATCCCGTGGGAAGATCAGACGCTCGTCGGTACGACCGACACGGACTACGAGGCCCGTCCCGAGGACGTCGCCGCCGACGCCGACGACGTGCGCTACCTGCTCGAGGCGGTGAACGCCTACTTCCCCGCGGCGCGTCTCGAGGAGCGTGACGTGATCGGCGCGTACGCCGGCCTGCGGCCGCTCGTCGCGCCGCCGGCGACGGAGGACGAGACGCCCTCCGAGACCTCGCGCGAGGAAGAGATCTTCGAGAGTCCGTCGGGACTCCTGTCGCTCGGCGGCGGCAAGCTCACGACCTATCGGCGCGTCGCGGAGAGGGTCGTGGACCGGGTGGCCGAGCGCCTCGCCGAGCGCGAGCCCGGGCGTCGGTTCGCGGCCTGCCGGACCGGCGAGGTCCCCTTGCCCGGTGCGCGCGTGGAGGACCCGGACCGGGGCGGATTCGGCGGCTTTGCGAAGCGGCTGCGGGCGCGCGCCACGACCGGCGTCGACGAGGGGCTCGTCCGTCACCTCCTCTATCGCTATGGGATCGCCGCCATGGGGATCGTCGACCGGCTCGGCGCCGCCCCGGACGCGGCCCGGCGCGTGGTCGCGGGACTGCCGTATCGGCGGATCGAGGTGACGCGCGCCGCCGAGTCGGAGATGGCGGCGACCATCGACGACGTGCTCCGTCGACGGGTGCCGATCTCGTTCCGCCGGGAGGACGGCGGCGCCGAGGCGGCCGCCGACGTCGGTCGGCTCATGGCCGACGCGCTCGGGTGGGATGCCGAGGAGACGGTGCGCGCGGTCGAACGCTACCGCACCGGCGTCGCCGACGAGCGGCGCCGGCGCCTGCATCCGCCGGCCGCGCCGGTCGCGCCGGCCACGCCGGTCGCGTCGCGGCGCCGCGCATGACGCGCAAGACCCCGGCCATCGGACCCGAGACCCCGGAAGCCCGGCGGACGCGCGCCCGCAAGATCGACCGCGCGCTCGCCGACGCCTACCCCGACGCCTGGTGCGCCCTACGCCACGACGATGCCTGGCAGCTGCTCGTCGCGACCATCCTTTCGGCGCAGTGCACCGACGAGCGCGTCAACATGGTCACGCCGACGCTCTTCGCGCGCTATCCGACGCCGCGCGCGCTCGCCGACGCCGACCCGCGCGAGCTCGAGCGGATCATCCATTCGACCGGATTCTTCCGGCAGAAGGCGAAGTCGCTGCGGGGGGTCGCGGCGGCCACGGCCGGTGAGTTCGGAGGCGAGCTGCCGCGCGACCTCGAGACCCTGGTCACCCTGCCGGGCATCGGTCGTAAGACCGCCAACGTGGTGCTCGGGACCGCCTACGGCGTGCCGTCGATCGTCGTCGACACCCACGTACGCCGGGTCGCGAACCGCCTCGGACTCACCGGCGAGGACGACCCCACCAAGATCGAGATGGACCTGCGAGCCCTCGTGCCTGCCGCGTCATGGACCCGCTTCACGCACCGGCTGATCCATCACGGCCGGCGGATCTGCCACGCCCGCAAGCCGCGCTGCCCGGACTGCCCGCTCCTCGCCATCTGCCCCCGGATCGGCGTCACCGATGCCGTGAAATCGCCGACATAGGGGAAGCGTCCTACCCGGGATCGCGCGCGCTCTCGGCTTCGCCATATTCGGATCCGCATCACATGATTGCCAGAAAAGTATTGACTATCGCGGGGTTAGAGATATAACCGAACGGATCTCAACGTTCCTCAGCGGGTGGCGGGCGTACATATGGCGGCGTACACGAATCTCGATAGGCGGCAATTGGCGGAGCTGGTCGAGGAGTTCGGTCTCGGCAAGTTGCAGGCTGCCAACGGCAACGGTGGCGGGACGGACGGCAATTGTCGCCTCGACACCGCCAAAGGTCGCTTCTGGCTCCGCATCGACGAAGAGCGGAGCGAGATGGAGGTGAAGCGGGAGATCGACCTCCTGCTCTATCTCCGCAAGCACGGCTTTCCGTGTCCGCAGCTCATGATCGACCGCAAGGGCCGCCAGTACCACGAGCTCGGCGGCAAGTGCATCTCGCTCTTCAAGTACATCGACGGCCACAAGCGCGAAGGCGCGAGCCTCACGCTGACGCAGATCGAGAACGCGGGCCGCGTGCTCGCCGACCTGCACGTCATCGGCAAGGGCTACAAGAAGGGCGTCGACAACCGCTTCAACTTCGAGCGCGTGGCCGACGTCTACCAGGAGGTGCGCGACCGCCTGCCGGCGTACTTCAAGAAGATCACGCGCACGCTCGACGAGGAGGTCGGCTACCTCGAGCACTATCTCGAGTGCAAGCTGCCGAAGGGCATCATCCACGGCGACCTCTACCTCGACAACATCCTGTTCCGCGGCGAGAAGGTCGTCGGCGTGCTCGACTTCGAGACCGCCTCCCGCGGCAAGTACATCTTCGACCTCGCGACCGCCGTGAACGCGCTCTGCTACGACGGCGAGCGCTACGACCTGAAGCGATTCGAGGTGCTGATCGGCGGCTACGAGTCGCTCCGTACGTTGTCGCTCGCGGAGTGGGACGCGTTCCCGAACGAGCTCCGCTTCTCGGCCCTCCGCTTCACCGTGAACCGCCTGCGCGCCTTCTACCTGAATCCCGTCGATGAGGCGCATCGCATCAACCGCGACTTCCGCGAGTTCTACGATCGACTCATGATCCTCCGCCGCGAGCGCGAGGGCGGGATGGAAGGTCTCTTGATGGCGATGGCGACGGGCTACGACTACCGGAAGTACCAGAAGGTCCGCGCCATCGAGAAGAAAGGCAAGTCTTGAGCAGTGCGGACCTCGTCCGCGGGCTGCTGCGCGCGATCGGCGAAGACCCCGGGCGCGAAGGACTGCTGAAAACGCCGGATCGCGTCGCCCGCGCCCTCCAGTTCCTCACGAAAGGCTACCACGAGGATCCCTCCGCGATCCTGAACTCGGCGCTCTTCAATGAAGAGTACTCCGAGATGATCGTGTTGAAGGATCTCGACTTCTTCTCGCTCTGCGAGCACCACATGCTGCCGTTCTTCGGAAAGGCGCACGTCGCCTACATCCCGAGCAAGAAGATCCTCGGCTTGAGCAAGCTCGCCCGTCTCTTCGAGGTGTTCGCCCGCCGCTTGCAGGTCCAGGAGCGGCTGACGACCCAGGTCGCGACCTCGCTCATGGAGGCCATCGAGCCACAGGGCGTCGGCGTCGTCGTGGAGGCCGAGCACCTGTGCATGCGGATGCGCGGCGTCGAGAAGCAGAACTCCGTCGTGGTGACGAGCTGCATGCTCGGAACGTTCCGCACCCGGCAGGAGACGCGCGAGGAGTTCATGACGCTGATCCGCAGCCGGAACGGCCGGTAGCAGCACGGCGCCGGTGCCTGGCGTGCCGCGCTGGCGGCGGGAGGCCGAGACGCTCGTCGCCGCCGAGCTCGGCGGCGACACGGAGGCCGCCTGGATCGCGTGGGACGCGCTCCGGGCGTCGCGGGTCGACTCGGCGACGCCGCTCGTCGTCTCGGTCGTCGGCCACGCGCCGTCCCCGCAGGAGCGCGCGGAGGTCCTGGGAGCGCTCGCCGCCCGTACGCCGGCCGGAACGCGGCTCGTCGTGGTCGATCACAACCGGCCGCGCCGGCTCGCGGCGGCGCTTCGCGCGCTGCTCGGACCGCCCCGGGTTCGCGGCGGCTCTCCGGCGGTGCGCTGGCGCCGCCTTGCCGACCCGACCGCGCGCGCGACCCAGGCGGCCGGCTTTCGCGTCGATCGCCTGCGGCTCGTCGCGGACGAGCGCGTGCAGGTCGTGCTGGCGACCCGCGAGCACTCGTCCGCCGGGGACGATCGGGACGACGTCGACGGGACGCAGAGATCGCGCGACCCGCTGCGCGATCGTGTCGGAGGTCCGCAGCCCGTCAGAAGCGCGCCCACCACGGAGTGAAGCGCTTGCCAGGGACCTCGATCACGACCGAGTACTCGTCGAGCAGCGTCCCCTGGGAGCGTGCGAGCTCGGCGAGCGAGACGTTGTAGTCGGTCGCGGCCCGCAGCTCGACGCCGCGGGCCTGCGTCAGGTCGTCCTGGAAGTCGAGGACGTCCTTGGTCGTGGCGATGCCGACCTCGAGCCGCTTCTGCTGGTTGCGCAGGTTCTCCTCGGCGAGCTCGCGCGCGATCCGCGACGCCTCGATGCGTTTGATGTTGGCGACGACGTCGTTCACCGCGGTCGAGACCTCGAGGCTGATGTCGGAGAACAGCTGGCGGCGCGTGAGCTCGGACTGCGAGACGTCGATCTTGGCCTTCGCGTACTCGCTCTTGGCGGCGGCGTTGCCGAGCGGGATCTCCACCTCGACGCCGGCCTGGTACGAGTAGAACTTCTTGCTCGTGAGGCGGTCGAGCGCTTCCCAGTACGGGCCGTCGTAGGGCGTTTGCACCTGCTGCCCCGTGCTCGGATCGAGCACGGTGACCGCGTCGCCCGAGAGGCCGTTGAGTCCGAAGTTGCCGACGAAATCGAGGCGCGGGAGCAGCTGGTTCTCGCGGACGCGGGCCGTCACCTGCTTGCTCTTGAGGTCGTAGGTTTGCGCCTGGACCTCGGGCCGCCTTTCGAGGGCGAGGTTGAGGGCCGTCTTGGCGTCGACCACGACCGGCGTCGTGCGCGGCCGGTCGATCGGTTCGATCGGGCGGGGGATGAAGGCCTCGCCCTTCTGGAGGTAGACGATCTGTCGCAGGGTGCGGAGCGCGTTGTCGAGCTGGTTGTTGGCGACGATCACCTCCTGCTCGCGCGCGGCGGCCTGGCTCTCGGCCTCCTTCACCGCGACCGGCGCGAGCAGGCCGACCCGCACGCGCTCCTGGTTCTCGCGCAGCGTCTGGCGCGCGAGCTCGAGCGATTCCTGCTGCACGACGAGGTTCTGACGCGTGTAGACGACGATCCAGTAGGCCGCGATCACGCGCTTCACGAAGTTCGCGAGGTCGGCGCGGTACTGCCAGGCCGCCGCTTCGGACTGCAGCTTGGTGACGTCGACGAGGAGGTAGGCGAAGTTCAGGCCGAAGTTCCTGAGCAGCGGCTGGTTCAGCGAGAACAGGAGCTCGGGCTCGTATTGCGGGATCAAGCCCTGGAAGCGGGCGTTCGAGACGAAGCGGTTGTTCGTGAAGTCGATGCGGAAATCGCCGCCGGTGCGGAGCGTCTTCGCGAACGACGCATTGACGTTGACGTTCTCCTGCACGTTGATGAGCACGCCGGCGAGCGCCGAGGAGTTCGGCGCCTTGCGGCGGTCCTTGTTCACGGCGCCGGAGATGATCGGGTCGAAGATGGCCTCGGCGGTGCGGACGTCCTCGCGCTGGCGGAGCGGCGTCAGGCGCTGCGCGGCGATGCCGGGATTGTGCAGCAGGGCCTGGTGGACGGCTTCGGCCACCGTCAGGCGGGCGGTGTCGGTCTCCTCGACGGAGGCGTCGGGCGTCTCGACGGCGGGCGCGCGGTACGCCCATTGGTGCGCGAACACCTGCGGCATGTAGGGCGTCTCGTCGAACTCGGCCTCGCGACGGGCCGATGTCTCGGTGTCGATGATGGCGCGGCCGTTGGGATCGCCGCTCATCGCGGCCGTCGGCTGGGCGGCGTCCTCGGCCCAGGCGCGACCGGCCAGCGCCGCGAGCCCCACCACCACGGCGATCCCGATTCGTCGACACGTCTTCATGCAGCCGCTCCTCGCTCCGACGCCATGACCGCGCGCGCCGCCTCGCTGTTCCGACGCCGCGGCGACGCCGTTCGCGTCGCCGCCGCGGTCCTTCGTCCGGCGCTATTTACGACGTGCGCGCCGGCGGTACCAGTACCGCGAGGCGCGCGCGCGGAGCCGCGGTTCACCTTGACACTCCAGGGGTGCTTCGTTACGCTCCGCGGCCTTCATACGACTGTTTGGGTATCGCACGACTGGCGTTTGCGTGGAGCACCACGAGGAAGTGCGACCTTCAGGAGCCGAACGCCTGGGCCTCTGACTAGGAGGGGTCCAGGCTTTTTTGCGACCGCCGGCCCCCCGCACGACAGGTAGGTACGACGATGATCAAGAAATACTTGCTCGCCCCGGGTCCGACCCCCGTTCCCGAGTCCGTGCTGCTGGCGATGGCCCAGCCGATCTTCCATCACCGCACGCCCCAGTTCGAAGCCCTGTTCGCCGACACCGCGAAGTCGCTGCGGGCGCTCTTCAAGACCGGCCAGGACGTCGTCATCCTGGCGTCGTCGGGCACCGGCGCGATGGAGGCGGCGGTCACCAACACGACCTCGCCCGGAGATCGCGTGCTCGTGGTGAACGGCGGCAAGTTCGGCGAGCGCTGGGGCAAGATCGCCGTCGGCTGCGGCCTCGTCGTCACCGAGATCAAGGTCGAGTGGGGAACCGCGGTCGATCCGGCGGCGATCGCGAAGGCGCTGCAGGCGCATCCCGAGACGAAGCTCGTGCTGATGCAGGGCAGCGAGACGTCGACGACCGTGCTGCACCCGGTGGCGGAGGTCGCGAAGATCACGCGCGAGACCGATGCGCTGCTCGTCGTGGACGGCATCACGGCGGTCGGCGTGCTCGACCTGCCGATGGACGCGCTCGGCATCGACGTGCTGCTCACCGGCTCGCAGAAGGCGCTCATGCTGCCGCCGGGCCTCGCGTTCGTCGCGCTCTCCGAGAAGGCCTGGAAGGCGGTCGCCGCGTCGAAGCAACCGCGCTTCTACTTCGATCTCAAGCGCGAGCGCGACAACCAGCAGAAGCACACGACGGCGTGGACGCCGGCGATCTCGTTGATCTTCGGCTTGCACGAGGCGCTCCGCCTGATGTTCGCCGAAGGCCTCGACAACGTCTTCGCCCGCCACGATCGCCTCGCGCGCGCGACCCGCGCCGGCGCCGAGGCGCTCGGCTTGAAGCTCGTCGCGCCGACGGCGCCGAGCCCGGCAACGACCGGCATCTTCCTGCCCGAGGGCGTGCCCGGGAAGCTCGTCGGCTATCTCCGCGACCAGGTCGGCATCACGTTCGCCGGCGGCCAGGACCAGCTGAAGGGAAAGATCTGCCGGGTTGCGCACCTCGGCTACATCGGCAGCTTCGACATCGTGACCGCCCTGGCGGCTCTGGAGATGGGGATGGCGGCCTTCGGGCGTCCGGTGGAGCTCGGGAAGGGCGTCGGCGCCGCGCAGAAGATCCTCATGGAAGGCATGCCCGCCACGCCGGCGGCCTGAAGGAGCGGACGCCATGACGTACCGAGTTCTCGCGACCGACCCGCTCGACCAGCAGGGCGTCGACGTCTTCACGGCCAACCCCGAGATCGCGCTCGACCTCAAGCCGGGGATGAAGCCGGAGGAGCTCGCCCGCGTGATCGGCGAGTACGACGCGCTCGTGATCCGGAGCGGCAGCAAGGTCACCGCCGACACGCTCAAGAATCCCGGCAAGCTGCGCGTCATCGGGCGCGCCGGCATCGGCGTCGACAACATCGACGTTCCCGCCGCGACGGCGCGCGGCATCGTCGTCATGAACACGCCCGGCGGCAACAACGTGACCACCGCCGAGCACGCCATCACGCTGATGCTCGCGGTGGCGCGCTTCATCCCGCAGGCCGACGCGTCGCTGCGCGCCGGCAAGTGGGAGCGCACCAAGTTCACCGGCACCGAGGTCTGCAACAAGACCCTCGGCGTCGTCGGGCTCGGCAACATCGGGCGCATCGTCGCCGAGCGCGCCCAGGGCCTGCGCATGCGGGTGATCGGCTACGACCCGTTCGTCACGCACGAAGCGGCGGCCAAGCTCGGGGTCGAGCTCGTGACGCTCGACGACCTCTACGCGCGCGCCGACTTCATCTCGGTGCACGTGCCCATGACGCCCGAGACGAAGGGCCTGATCGGGGCCGCCGCGTTCGCCAAGATGAAGAAGGGGGTGCGGATCGTCAACGCCGCGCGCGGCGGCATCGTCGACGAAGCGGCGCTGCACGCGGCCATCACGAGCGGCAAGGTCGCGGGCGCCGCGCTCGACGTGTTCGCCGAGGAGCCCCCGCCGAAGGATCATCCCCTGTTGGCGCTCCCGCAGGTCGTCGTGACGCCGCACCTCGGCGCCGCCACCAGCGAGGCGCAGATCAACGTCGCCATCGCCATCGCCGAGCAGATCACCAACTTCCTCGTGCGCGGCGAGGTTCAAGCCGCCGTCAACATGCCGTCGCTGAGCGCGGAGATGCTGCAGCTGCTGCGTCCGCACCTCCTGCTCGGCGAGAAGCTCGGGAGCCTCCTCGCGCAGCTCTCGACCGAGCCGCCGACCGAGATCTCGGTCGAGTACGCGGGGGCGGTCGCCGAGCTCGACAACCGCCCGGTCACGATCGCGGTGCTGCGCGGCCTGCTGACCCGCTTCATCGACGACGTGAACTACGTGAACGCGCCGACGCTCGCCAAGGAGCGGGGCATCGTCGTGAAGGAAGCGCGCGCCAATCAGCCCACCAACTTCGTCAACTCGATCAAGGTGCGCGTCACGCGGAGCTCCGGGACGCAGGTCGTCGAAGGCGCCGTCTTCGGCGCCAGCATCCTGCGCCTCGTCCGCATCGACGACTTCTACATGGAAGCGGTGCCCGACGGGTGCGTCCTCATGTTGAACAACCACGACGTTCCGGGCGTCGTCGGCCGCGTCGGCACGCTGCTCGGGCAGCACGGCATCAACATCGCCGGCCTCGAGCTCGGCCGCGAGAAGGCGGGCGGCATGGCGATCTCGTTCTTCCACGTCGACGAGGCCGTGCCGGAGACGGTGCTCGCGGATCTGCGTCGCTCGCCGGACATCGTCTCGGCGCAGCTGCTCCAGCTCTGAGGGCCGGCATGTCTACGACCGTGGTGGTCGGCGTCCAGTGGGGCGACGAAGGCAAGGGGAAGTTCGTCGATATCCTGGCGCACGACGCCGACATCGTCGTGCGTTTCCAGGGCGGCAACAACGCCGGCCACACCCTCGTGGTCGGGGACGAACGCACCGTGCTGCATCTGATCCCGTCGGGCGTCCTCAATCCCGGCAAGATCTGCGTGATCGGCAACGGCGTCGTGGTGGACCCGGCGGTGCTCGTCGAGGAGCTCGCCGCGCTTCGCGAGCGCGGCTACCTCACCGACGACGGCTGCTTCAAGATCAGCGACGAGGCGCACCTGATCCTGCCGTATCACAAGGCGATCGACCTCGCGCGCGAGCGGATGCGCGGCAAGGGCGAGATCGGCACGACGGGCCGGGGCATCGGCCCCGCCTACGAGGACAAGGTCGCGCGCACCGGCATCCGCATCGTCGACCTCCTCGACGAAGCGGTGTTCAAGGAAAAGCTCGAGCGGAACATCCGCGAGAAGAACCACTACCTGAAGGCGATCCTCCAGGAGGAGGCGCTCGACTTCGGCTCCATCTACGAGGCGTTCCGCGCCCACGCCGAACGCATCCGTCCGTATGTCACCGACACCGCCCTCTACCTGCACCGGGCGATCGAGGCGGGCCGCCGCGTGTTGTTCGAGGGCGCGCAGGGGACGATGCTCGACGTCGACCACGGCACGTATCCGTACGTCACCTCGTCGAATTGCGTGGCGGGCGCCGTCGCGGCCGGGGCGGGCATCGGCGCCGGCGTGGTGCGGCACGTGGTCGGCATCTGCAAGGCCTACACGACGCGCGTCGGCAACGGTCCGTTTCCGACCGAGGAGCTCGGGGAGATCGGCTCGCGCCTGCGAGAGACCGGCGACGAGTTCGGCTCCACGACCGGCCGGCCGCGCCGCTGCGGCTGGTTCGATGCGGTGCTCGTCCGTCAGGCGGCGCGCCTGAACGGCCTCACCGGCATCGCCCTCACCAAGCTCGACGTGCTGACGGGCCTCGACCCGCTCCGCATCTGCACCGCGTATCGCGCCGACGGCGAGCGCTACGAACGCGTCCCGGCGAGCGTACGCCTGCTCGAAGCGGCGGTGCCGGAGTACGAGGACCTGCCGGGGTGGACCGAGCCGCTTTCGGGCGCCCGCCGTCTCGAAGACCTGCCGGCGAACGCGCGCCGCTACGTCGCGCGGCTCGAGGAGCTCTCGGGAACGCCCTTCACGATGATCTCGGTCGGCGCCCGGCGCGAAGAGACCATCATCCTCGACTGATCGTTCCCGGTTCGGACTCGCCATGCGACGTCTCGCGCCGCTCGTGCTGCTGCTTGCGAGCCTCGCGGTCACGGCGGGTGTCCTGGAGCTCGCGCTTCGCGTCCTGCCGATCGACGCGTCGTCGCACCACTCGATCGCGGGCTTCACGGTCTACGACCCGGTTCTCGGCTGGAAGCTCGCGCCGTCACGGTCGCTGGTGTTCCGCGGGGCGCACTTTGCCGTCCGGGTGACGCACGACGCGGAGGGCCTGCGAGACGACCACGTCGATCATGCGCGCGCGCCCGGCCGCCGCCGCGTGCTCGTCCTCGGCGACTCGGTCGTGTGGTGTTGGGGCGTCGAGCACGCCGAGTGCTTCACGGAGCTCGTCGAGCGCGCGCTCGGCGACACCGACGTCGTGAACGCCGGCGTTCCGGGCTACTCGACCGCGCAGGAGCTGCTCTTCTACGAGAATCAAGGACGGCGTTACCGACCCGACGTGGTCGTGCTCGTCGTGTCGCCGAACGACGCGGACGACAACGTCGACCGGCGCGGACCGCGCTTCCGGCTGGCCGGAGAGCGCCTGGTGTACGACCCGGCGCCGCCCCCGCGGCGGAAGTCGGCGGCGCAGGAGTGGCTGCAGGAGCATTCCCGGCTCTTCACGTGGCTCGACTACGTGGGCACGGTGCTGCGGCGAGCCGCGCGCTCGACGGTCGCGGAGAACCCGCCGGCGGCGCCCGGGCCCATGGCTGCCGAGGCGCCGGCGCCCGGGCCCCGCCCCACTCCCGCGGCGTGGGCGCTTACCGAGGCGCTCTTCGACCGTTTCCGGCGCGACGTGGCGACGGACGGCGCGGAGCTCGTCGTGGTGCTGGAGATGATGTCCGAGCGGCTGCGCGCCTGGCAGCGCGGATACTGGGCCGCGCACGGCGTGCCGTGTCTCGAGCTCGCTCCGGCGCTGCTCGCGGCGGAGGCGCGCGGCGAGCAGGTCCGGCTCGAGGGCGACCCGCATCTCGCCCCGGCGGGCCAGATTGTGCTCGCGGCCGAGCTCGGGCGCGTGCTGCGCGGGCTACCAGGCTTCGGTCGAATTCGTTAGAGAAGCGGCCCGCCGTGGAACGTTCGCCGATGCCGCCGGCCCTCCGGGTCGTGATCGCGTTGCTCGTGATGACGATCGTCGTCGCCTGGTCGGGCGCGCCCCGTGACGCCTACGCCTGGGGGGGCGTGGGGCTGACGCTCTGGTCGGCGTCGCGCCGGCCGCTCGCGCTGCGCGACAACCCGGCGCTGGTCCTGCTCCTGCTCTTCGTCGCGTGGACGCTTCTCGGGACGCTCTGGGCGCCGGAGCCGGCGCGCGCGTTCCGCGACTGGGTGAAGCTCGCGACGCTCGCGGCGTTCGCGTGGAGCACGGCGCAGCTCATGGCGACCCGCGACGACGGCACGCACGTCGCGTACGTCCTGCGCTGCCTCTGCGTGGCGCTCACGGTCGTCTACCTCGTCGAGGTGGCCGTGTGGCTCCGGACCGTCGGGCGCGAGTGGCACTTCGGCGATCGCGTCATGGATCCCTTCAGCTTCCAGCACATCAACACGTTCGCCGGCATGATCGTCGCGTCGTTCGCGCTCGGCTGGCTCGTGCTCCGCAGCGACTGGGCGTTCCGCAGGACGATCGTGGCGATCCAGCTCGCGACCGGGATCGTGCTGCTCTGGCTCTTCGCGTCGCGCACGGCGCAGGTGAGCCTCGTCGCGCTCGTGACGGTAGCGCTCCTCGCGCAGCGGCGGCCGCTCATGCGCTGGCTCGCCGTCGCGGCGCTCGTCGCGGCGGCGGTCGCGGGGCCGGTCGTGAATCCGCGCTTCCGCGACGCGACCATGTGGACCCTTCACAACCGCGTGCAGCTCTGGCGCGGCACGGTCGAGCTGATCTCGGCGCGACCGCTGTTCGGCTACGGCTGGGGGGACAAGACCTTCCAGCCGATCCACGCCGCGCACGACCCGAATCGCCCGGAGGATTGGCCGCACGCGCACAACTTGGCGCTCCAGGTCGCGTTCGGCGCCGGCGTGATCGGGCTCGGGCTGTACGTCGCGACGTTCTGGTTCGCGCTCGCGCCGCTCTGGCGCGCGCGGCGGTCCGCCGATCCCGTCCGTGCGCGTCTCGCCCGTGTCCTGCTGCTCTCGGCCGCGGGGGTCGGCATCTTCTCGCTTGCCGACGTGCCGCGCGGACCGCTGCACCTCTATCTCTGGACGTGGTGGGCGGCCGGGGTCGCGCTCACGGGTACGCGGCGTCCGCCGGCCGGGCTCGATCAGGTGTCGTCGTCGAGCCGCGGCACGCCGTCCGAGCGGCGCGCTCCGCGGCCTGCCGCCAGCATCGCCCGGTAGTGATACCAGCGCGCGAGCGCGCGCCGGTGCGGCTCGCCGCGGCCCCCGAGGCTGGTGAGCGCCACGCCGACGGCGGCCCGCGCCGCGTCGGGAAACACGCGGAGCGCGACCGCGAGCGGCGAGCGGTGGGCGTCGAACTTGTAGTGGACGCGGCTTCGGCCGCGCGCTTCGTGGAGCGCGCGGAAGTACGCGGGGCCGAGGCGGTCCGGCTCGACGGCGTGGTAGGCGATCGCGTCCGCGACGTAGCCGATGCGCTCTCCGGCGGCGCGGATGCGGAGCGCCAGCTCCGTGTCCTCCGACGCGCCCGCGGCGCCCGGCCCGAGGCGCTCGTCGAACAGCCCGACGCGCGCGAAGGTCCGGCGCGCGATGAGCATGTTGGCGCCGATCAGCGACGGCGCCTCGACGGCCGTCGGCCCGTAGTCGCAGCGCGGAATGGTGTGCCAGCGCTCGATCGCGGCGACCACGCTCGGCTGCGCCTCGGCCTCGGGCGCGATCCGGATCGTGCCCTGCGCGGCGGCGAACGCCGGGTGCCGCGCGCCGTACGCTTCGATCGCGACGAGCCACTGGGGATCGAGCGCGACGTCATCGTCGACGAAGGCATAGCGCTCGGCTGCTGTCCGGCGGATCGCGACGTTGAGCGCCCGGCTCTTGCCGCCGGCCGGCACGGCGAGGTGGCGGACGGTCGGATGGGCGGCGGCAGTCGCCCGCGCGAGCGCGGCGGTGCCGTCGGTCGAGCCGTCGTCGACGACGACGACCGCCGGCCGGACGCGGTCGAAGCCGGCGAGCGCGACGACGCTCGCCAGCAGCCGCCGCAGGTGCGGCTCGCGGTCCCGGGTGGCGACGAGGATGGCGAGACCGGACGCCATCAGCGGGCGGCCGCGCCACCGTTCTTCCTCGGGTCGGCGGCGGCGATCAGCGTGCCGTCGCGCGCCACCACGACCTGGACGGCGCCGGCGAACGGGAGGCGCCGCAGCACGTGGCCGCGCGCCGTCAGGTCGGCGGCCGTCGCCGGGTCGAGCTCGACCTCGCTGATGAGCGAGGGGGGCGCCCACTGCTGGTGGATGCGGGGTGCCGCGATCGCGGCCGCGGGGTCGAGCCCGAAGTCGAGGATGCCGAGCAACGTCTGCAGGGTCGCCGAGACGATGAGCGGCCCGCCCGAGCCGCCGGCCACGACGCGCGGCCGGCCGTCGGCGCGCACGATGATCGGCGTCATGGAACTCAGCGGCCGCTTGCCGGCGGCGATGCTGTTGGCCTCGCCGCCGACCAGGCCGAAGCTGTTCGGCACGCCGGGGGCGAGCGAGAAGTCGTCCATCTCGTTGTTGAGGATGACGCCCGTCGAGCCCGCGACCAGCATGGCCCCGAAGGCGGTGTTGACGGTGCTCGTGCAGGCCACCGCCATGCCCTCGGCGTCGACGACCGAGACGTGGGTCGTGCCGGCGTCGGGCGCCGTGCCGTAGCGGTCCTGCGGCAGCGTCTTGTCCGGCGTGATGCGGGCGCGCAGCATCGCGCCGTACGCGGGCGAGGTGAGCCGCTCGATCGGGACCGGGGTGAACTCGGGGTCGCCGTACCAGCGCGCGCGGTCGGCGAAGCCGTTTCCCATCGCCTCGGCGAGCAGGTGGTAGTAGGCGGGGCTCGTCGCGCCGAGCGCCGCGAGGTCGTCGCCGGCGAGGATGTTCAGGATCTCGATGATGACGCCGCCCGAGCTCGGCGGCGGCATGGTGAAGACCTCGAAGCCGCGGTACGTGCCGCGCAGCGGATGGCGCCAGTGCGGGTGGTAGCTCGCGAGGTCCTGGGTCGAGAGCATGCCCCCGGCGTCGCGGACCGCGCGCGCGATCTCCTGTGCGACCGGGCCGCGGTAGAAGCCGTCCGCGCCTTCACGCGCGACGCGCTCGAGCGTCGCGGCCAGATCCGGCAGCCGGACGAGGTCGCCCTGCGGTCGAGGATTGCCGGCGGCGTCGAGGAAGAGGAGGGCGAGGGCCGGCGTGGCGCGGAGAGCGGTCAGGTTCTGCGCGATCTCCTTCGCGAGGTGGGGGCCGAGGGGGAAGCCGTCGCGCGCGAGCGCGATCGCGGGCGCCATGAGCACGTCGCGCGGAAGCCGCGCGAAGCGCTCACGCGCCGCTTCGAGGCCGGCGACCTCGCCGGGCACGGCGACGGCGAGCCCGCCGCGTCGCGAGAGCTCGGGCAGGACCTCGTCGCCGCGGCGATAGAGGTCGCGGTGGGCGAGGGCGGGCGCGGTTTCGCGGTAGTCGAGCGCGCTCACGGTCCCGTCGGGGCGGTTCACCAGCATGAAGCCGCCGCCGCCGACGCCGCACGACGACGCGTTCAGCACGCACACGGCCCAGGTGGTGGCGATCGCGGCATCGGCCGCGTTGCCGCCGCGCTCCATCACGGCGAGCCCGATCTCGGCGGCACGCGGGTGCTCCGCCGCGATGGCGCCCAAACGGCCTTCGGCGCGCGTGGCCTCCGGCGTCGGCGAGGCGGACGGCTTCGCCGCGAGCGCCATCGAGAGGCCGCGGCGTTGCGTGCGTCCGCCACCGTCGGGCGCGACGCAGGCGCTCGTCACGAGCAACGCGGCGACGACGAGCGCGCGCCAGAACCCCGAGCCGATCACGCGGGCTCTCCTACGAGGCACGTGGGGCAAAAGCAACTTCGCGCCCGCACTTTCGCCCTGCTCGCGCATTCGTGGTAACGACGCGCATGGCGCCGAGACGCCCCGCGGTCGTCTTCACCGAGAAGGAGTTCTACCTCGACGAGTTCCGCGGGCGGACGCTGCTCTTCGTCGTCCATCACGACGGTCCCGCCGATCGGTTGCGCGCGCTCGGCGAGCTGACGCGCGACCTCCTCGTGAACGACACGCGGGTGCTGATTCTGCTCGGCGGCGCGGCGGCCCGCGAGCGGAGCGCGCTCCGCGCCCTCGAGCGTCCGCTCGCCGGCGTGCCTTCGGCGGCCCAGGTGCCGCTGCCGCTGCCGCAGCTGCGCCTCGTGCCGAACGGAGGCGGCGGGCCGGTCCTGCAGCTGTCGGCCGAAGATCTCGCCGCGCCGGCGATCGCCGACGCGCTGCTGGTCCGGTTCTGGGACGTCGTGCGCGGTACGCCCTTCGTCCTCGGGCTCTGTGACGACGACACGCCCGAGCGCCTCGCCGCCTTCGCGGCGCGCCTCGGCGCGCGCCTCCGGGTCCACAAGCTCGTCGTCGCCGACCCGGAGGGCGGCATCCAGCCCGCCGGAGTCGAGCGCGCGCTCTCGTTCATGGACGAGGGCATGGCGGCCCAGCTCCTGGCGGCGGGCGAGGCGGAGTCGAGCGGGCTCGGCGGGCGGCGCGCGCTCCTCCAGGCGGTGCGGACGGGCCTCGTCGACGGGATCAGCTCGATCAACGTCTGCACGCTCGACGGCATCGCGCGCGAGCTGTTCACCTACGAGGGCTCGGGGACGCTCTTCACCCGCGAGGACTACTGCAAGGTCGAGCGCCTGTCCCTCGACGACTTCCACGAGGTCGAGAAGGTCCTCGAGCGCGGGCAGCGCGAGGGCTATCTCAAGGTCCGGACACCGGCCGAGATCGCGCCCATCCTCTTCGCGGGGTACGGCGCGACCATCGGACAGCACCATCTGGCCGGCGTGTGCTCTCTCCAGACCGAGCGGTACGAGGCGGAACGCGCCGGGGAGATCGTCGGGCTCTACACGATCACGCGGTTCAAGGGCGAGGGCGTGGGCGTGAAGCTCGTCGACTGCATGAAGGCGGTCGGTCGCGAGCGCGGGCTCGCCTATCTCTTCGCGTGCACGACGCAGGAGCGGGTCGGTCAGTTCTTCGAGCGCCAGGGCTTCCATGCCATCGAGCAGGGCGAGGCGCCGCCCGCGAAGTGGGCCGGGTACGACGCCGAGCGGCGCCGGGGCCTGCGCTGCTTCAAGCTCGAGTTGTGACCACCCCGTTGTCGCGCGTGGCGCGTCCGGCGTATGGTTGCGACGTGCGGACACGTCGCATCGTCGGAATGACCGTGGTTCTCGGGTTCGCCGCGCTCGTGGTGCGCGCCTGGGCCGCCAACCAGTGTCCGGCGAGCGGGCGGAGCTGACGTGCGGGCCGCTCTGCGCGTACTCGGCCTGCTGTTGTTGATCGGCGGCCTCGCGACGTGCGCGGTCGCGGCGACGCTCGCGATCGGCGACGAGGCGTTCTTCAGGGCCGGGGAAGCCCTCGAACGGCACCCCGACCACGTGCTCTTCCAGGGCGAGTACTACGCGGCGCTCCTGCGCCACATCGCGTACATCCTGACGGCGATCGTCGGCGGGCTGCTCGGGATCGTCGGCAGCGCCGTGCTCTTCGGCATCCACGCGATCCTCGTGCGGCTCGACCGCCTCGAAGCCTCGGGCGCGGCCGTGCCGCGCGCTTCTTGAAGGCGTGCTCGCCGCGCTCGGGCATGCGCTCGCGCCGTTCGGCCTGAACCTGATCGGCGTCACGACGCCCGCCGCCTACGACGCGCTCGCGCCCGCCACGCACCGGCTGGGCGCGGTCGATGCCGGGGCGATCGTGGTGATCGGGAACGGCGGGGCGGCGTTCTGGCGGGCCCATCGCGCGCGCCTCGCGCGCCGTCCGGAGGCGGCGGCGCCGCACCCGCTCGACGCGTTCACGACCGAGGTGCTGCGGCGACATGCCCTGCCGGTCGCGGCCCGCGCCGGCGGACGAGCGGCACTGCGCCTGCCCTTCGAGGACACGGAGCGGCCGCTGTCGTTCGTGCATCTCGCGGAGGCGGCGGGGCTCGGCCGCCGGAGCCTCCTCGGCGTGCTCGTGCATCCCGAGTTCGGGCCGTGGATGGCGCTCCGCGGCGCCCTTCTCGTCGCCGCCGCGCCGCCCGCGCCGCGGCCGGCGGAGGGATTCGATCCCTGTCCGTCGTGCCGGGACCGTCCGTGCGTCGGCGCCTGCCCGGCCGCGGCCGTCTCGTTCCCCGCCGGTTGGGATGTGCCGGCGTGCGTCGGCCATCGCGTCGAACGCGAGGACGCCGGCGCGAATCCGTGTCCCGATCGCTGTCATGCCCGCGTGGCCTGCATCTACGGCCGCGCCCACCGCTATCCGGACGACGCTCTCGGGTACCACCACCGGCGCGCCTTCGCGGCCGTTCGCGCTAGATCGGCAGGGTGACGTGGATGGCGGTGCCGCGGCGCACCCCCGTCCGGATGCGGAGCTCGCCACCCATCATCTCGACGCGCTCGCGCATCGTCGTGAGGCCGAGCCCGGCGAGGCGAGGCTCGGCGGCGTCGAAGCCGACGCCGTCGTCGACGATCGTGAGCACGATACGGTGGCGCCGGCGCGCCAGGTTCACGCCCACCTGCGAGGCGCGCGCGTGGCGCGCGACGTTGGTCAGCGCCTCCTGGACGATCCGATAGAGGTGCAGCTCGTACTCGGTCGTGAGCGCGTCGCCGACCGGAACCGTCGTGAGCCGGAGCGCGAGTCCGTGGCGGAGCGCGAAGGCCTCGGCGTGCCGGCGGATCGTCGACTCGAGCCCCTCCGCGAGGAGCTCCGCCGGATGCGTGTGGTCGACCAGGCGGGCGACCGACTCGGTGATCTGCCGCACCGTGGCGTGCGTCGCCGCGAGGGTCGGTCGGACGTCGTCCTCGACCGCGCCGGGGGTGCGCTCGAGCGTCTCGAGCAGCGCGTCGATCGTGCCGACGGCGCGGCCGATGTCCTCGTGCAGCTCGCGCGCGAGGCGCCGGCGCTCGGCGTCCAGCAGCTCGAGCATGCGCTGTCCGAATTGCCGCTGCGCGGCCTCCATGTGCGTGCGCTCGGTGACGTCGCGGGCGACGCCGAACACGTACGACTCGCCGCCGATCTCGAGCCGCGCGAAGCTCACCTCGCTCGGGAAGAGGGAGCCGTCCTTGCGCCGCGCGCGCACCGACAGCACCATCCCCGGTCCGAGCGGCATCGTGGCGATCGCCTGGCGATAGAGGGCGAGCGGGACGTCGGGATTGACGTCGGCGATCGTCATCCCCTGTAGCTCCTCCCAGCTCCACCCGCCGAGCTCGAAGCCGCGTTGATTGACGTAGCGGAAACGGCCGGCCTGATCGGTGAGGAAGAAGGCTTCGCTCGACATGTCGGCCATCTGGCGGAAGACGGCGAGATCGAGCGCGGGAGGAATCGCCTGAGCGACCGGCGGGTCGTGGGAGGCGGGCACGGCGGTCGCTTAACGTCGGCGCCGCGCCAGCGTCAAGTCGCGGCCGCGCGCGCGTCCGCGCCAGCGCCGCGCGGTGCGCCGATCGGCAGCACGACGCGGACTTCGGTGCCGCCCCGAGGACGGCTCCGGATGGTGAAGACGGCGCCCATGATCTCGGCTCGCTCGCGCATCGTCGCGAGCCCGAGGCCCCGCGACTCGCTCTCCGCCCCCGCCGGGGAGAAGCCGACTCCGTCGTCGTGGACGGTGAGAAGCAAGCGCTGGCCGCGGCGCGCGAGCCGGACCACGACCTCGCGCGCCCGCGCGTGGCGCGCGACGTTGGCGAGCGCCTCCTGCGCGATGCGATAGAGGTGGAGCTCGTGCTCGTCGTCGAGCGGCTCGGCGAGCGGCGGCGTCGAGATGCGGGAAGCGAGGCCGTGGCGGCGCGCGAACTCGCGTACGTACGCCCGCAGGCCGTCCTCGAGGCCGAGCCCGAGCAGCTCGGCGGGGTGGTACTCGCGGCAGAGCCGGGCCACCGACTCGGTCATGCCGCCGATGGTCGTGAGCGTCGTCGAGAGCGCCGGGCGCATCGCCTCCGCAACGGCGCCGGGCGTCTGGGCGAGGGCGTGGAGGAGCACGCCGACGGTCGCCACCGCCTGACCGACGTCGTCGTGCAGCTCGCGGGCCACGCGCTGGCGCTCGGCCTCGAGGTTCTCCAGCATCCGCCGCGCGAAGCTCCGTTGCTCCGCCTCGGCCTGCTTCCGCTCGCTGACGTCGCGGACGACGCCGAAGAGGTAGGCGGCGCCGCCGAAGTCGATCCGCGCCAGGCTCACGTCGGTCGGGACGTAGACGCCGTCGCGCCGGAGCGTGCGCGCCTCGAACGGCGGGATCGGGCCCCGCACCGCGGCTTCCAGCATGTCGAACAAGCGGACCCGCGGAAACTCGGGCTCGAGGTCGAAGAGGGTCATGCCGAGGAGCTGTTCGCGCGCATAACCGGTCAACGTGAGCGCGCGCTCGTTCACGTAGCGCAGGTGGGCGGCGGCGTCGGTGAGGAAGAACGCCTCGTTCGACATGTCGGCCATGCGACGGAAGACCTCGAGATCGAGCGGCGCGGAGAGGCCCGAGAGCGGGGCGGCCGGTCGGCTCATCGGCTCCGGGCCTTGGCGGCGCGCGGGACGCGGCGTGGGCTGCGCGCCGGCGTCGGCGCCGCCGTCGACGGCGCGCGTGCGGCGAGCGGCAGCGGGCGGGTGGCGTCGACCCGCAGCTCGACGCGGACCTCGGTCCCCCGGCGCGCTGCGGACCGGACGGCGAGCGTCGCGTGCATCAGCTCGGCGCGCTCGCGCATCGTGACGAGACCGAGCCCCGCACCGGCCGCCGCGTCGGCCGAGAACCCGACGCCGTCGTCGCGGATCGAAAGGACGAGCTGCCCGAGTCGCGTACGGAGACGCACGATCACCCGACGCGCGCGCGCGTGGCGGGCGACGTTGAGGAGCGCCTCCTGCGCGATGCGATAGAGGTGCAGCTCCCGCTCGTGGTCGAGGAGGCCGGTGGTCGACGTCGTCGCGAGCTCGAGCGCGAGCCGGTGGCGTTGGGTGAACTGTACGACGTGCGAGCGCAGCGTGCCCTCGAAGCCGACCTCGAGCAGCTCCGAGGGATGATAGTCGCGCACCATCCGCGCCACCGACTCGGTGATCTGCCGGATGCTCGCGTGCGTCTCGGCGAGCGCCGGACGGACGACGGGGGCGATCGAGTCCGGCGTCTGTTCGAGCGCGTGCAGCAGTACGCCGACCGTCGCGATCGCCTGGCCGACGTCGTCGTGCAGCTCGCGCGCGACCCGCTGGCGCTCGGCTTCGAGCGTCCGCAGCATGCGCTGCGTGAAGGTCTTGCGTGTCGCCTCGAGCTGTTTCCGCTGACTGATGTCCTGCACGACGCCGAACATGAAGCTCGCCCCGTCGATCTCGAGGCGCGCGACGCTGACCTCGACCGGCACGATCGTGCCGTCCTTGTGGCGGCTGATCGTCTCGAACGGCGGGACGGGACCGTGACGGAGGTTCCGCACGAGCGCCGCGAGCCGGTCGGGCGGAAAGTCCGGGTTGACGTCGGAGATCGTGAGGCCGAGGAGCTCCTCGCGGGTGTAGCCGCTCCACCCCGAGCTGCGATCGTTCACGTAGAGGAAGCGGCCGCGCGCGTCGCAGAGGTAGAACCCTTCGTTCGACATGTCCGCCATCTGGCGGAACACGGCGAGATCGAGGGCCGGGTTCGGGGTCGGCTCGGGAAGCGGACGAAGGAGGCGCGTCGCCACGAGCGGACGCTACTGCCGTCCGTTTCCGAGGGTCAAGGCGGGCCGGACGGAGCCCGGACGGCGCGTCGGCGCTGGCTATTTCTCGAGCACGATCACCCAGCGTGCCGCCCCGGCCTCCTCGGAGACGACGTGGTGGCCCTCCGCTTCCGCGGCGCGCGGTAGGTCCCGGGCGCCGCGCGGGTCGTCGAGGACGAGCTCGAGCAGGTCTCCGGGCGCCAGGTCGGCGAGGACCACCTTCGTCTTCGCCCACGAGAGCGGGCAGGGAACTCCGCTCAGATCGAGTCGACGCGGCACCGTCATCACGATTCTTCCCTAGCAAAGTCGAGAGGATGCCGCGACCGCACGGCTTGCCGCGGCGGCCCCGCGCGCTTGACAGGTCAGCGGTCGGCCGGGATAACCCGTCGATGACACAGAGCGGCATCGATGCGGAGCAGCGGGCGGACCGGCCGGCCGCCGCGCGGAATCTCGAGATCCGTCCCGACGTTCGCAACATCGCGATCGTCGCCCACGTCGACCACGGCAAGACCACGCTGGTCGACGCCATGCTGCACCAGAGCGGCATCTTCCGCGCCAACGAGGTCGTCGCCGAGCGCGTCATGGACTCGAACGACCTCGAACGCGAGCGCGGCATCACGATCCTCGCCAAGAACACGGCCGTGAGCTACCAGGGCACGACCATCAACATCGTCGACACCCCCGGCCACGCCGACTTCGGCGGCGAGGTCGAGCGGACGCTCCTCATGGTCGACGGCATCCTGCTCGTCGTCGATGCCTCCGAAGGGCCGCTGCCCCAGACGCGCTTCGTGCTCAAGAAGGCGCTCGAGCGCGGCCTCGCGGCGGTGCTCTGCATCAACAAGATCGACCGCGCCGACGCCCGCATCGCCGAGGTACTCGACGAGGTCTACGATCTCTTCATCGACCTCGGCGCCGACGAGGCCCAGCTCGAGTTCCCGGTCGTCTACACCAACGCGCGCGCCGGCCGCGCCCACACGGCCCCCGACGGCAAGGAAGAGAACCTGAAGGTGCTCTTCGACACCATCGTCGAGCGTCTTCCCGGCCCCGCCTTCGACCCGGCCGCGACGACGCAGTTCCAGGTCAACAACCTCGACTACAACGACTACGTCGGCCGGCTCGTCATCGGGCGCCTCGTTTCCGGCGAGCTCGCGGCCGGCGGCCAGTACACCCTCTGCCGCGCCGACGGTCGCCAAGTGTCCTGCAAGATCACGCAGCTCTACGCGTGGCACGGCTTGCATCGCAAGGAAGTTCCGAGCGCGCGCGCCGGCGACATCCTCGCGATCGGTGGCATCGAGGAGATCGGCATCGGCGACACCATCGCCGACAAGGAGCATCCGGTTCCTCTCCCGCCGATCCGGGTCGAGGAGCCGACGATCGCCATGATGTTCGGCGTCAACACCTCACCGTGGGGCGGCCGCGAAGGCCAGCACGTCACCTCGCGGAAGATCCGCGAGCGCCTCTTCGCCGAGGCGCGCAAGAACGTGAGCCTCCGCATCGAGGAAACCGACTCGCCCGATACGCTGCGGGTCGCCGGGCGTGGCGAGCTCCAGCTCGCGGTGTTGATCGAGACCATGCGCCGCGAGGGCTACGAGCTGCAGGTCTCGAAGCCGACCATCATCACCCGCGCGGAGAACGGACAGGTGCTGGAGCCGATGGAGACGCTCTTCGTCGACGTTCCGGAGGACTACATCGGCATCGTCTCGCAGCTCCTCGCCGCCCGCAAGGGCGTCATGACCGGCATGGAGCACCATGACTCGGGACGGGTCCGGCTCGAGTTCAGCGTGCCGTCGCGCGGGCTCATCGGCTTCCGCTCGTATTTCCTGACCTCCACACGCGGCACCGGCATCGCCAACGTGCTCTTCGCCGGCTACGCGCCGTGGGCGGGGCCGATCCGCGGGCGGACCAACGGCGCCCTCGTCGCCGACCGCGAGGGCGCCGCCACTCCGTATGCCATCTTCCACCTCCAGGAGCGCGGCACCATCTTCGTGAAGCCCGGTACGCCGGTCTACGAGGGCATGGTCGTCGGGGAATACTCGCGCGACAACGACCTCGACGTGAACCTCACGAAGGAGAAGAAGCTCACCAACATGCGCGCGACCGGCCACGACGAGGCGACGATCATCACGCCGCCGCGGGAGATGGGCCTCGACGCCGCGCTCGAGTGGGTCGCCGAGGACGAGCTCGTCGAGGTGACGCCCGGGAACGTGCGGTTGCGCAAGAAGGTGCTCAAGAAGGGCACGCGTCCCAAGGAGTGATCCGCGTCCCGCCCCGCACCGAGCGCGATGCGCCGAGGGGCCGCTGCCCCGCGGGCATGCGGAGCTCGCCTCGTCGCTCGGTCGGGAATCCCCAGCGCCTCAAACCCGCCGCAGCCTCTCCGACTTGCGCACGACGCGAGCCGTGCTCGCTCCTCACCGACTCCCCACGCCCGCGGAACGAGGCTCGCTGCGCATCGCGCTTCGGCATGGCGCTGGACGCACGAGGGCAGATCCGGCGTGCGACGCGGACCGCGTTGGGGCGGGTCGGGGATCGCTTCGGGGAGCGCCAGCTCGCGTGTGCGCAAGTCGGAGAAGCTGGGTCGGGCTTTAGGCGCTGGGGACCACGTGCCGCGCGACCGTAGAAGCGATCCCCGACCCGGCCCATGGCAGCGGCGGTTGCTTCGCCGAATCGGCACCTACGTGCACGTTGCGTGACCGTCGCTACCCGACCGCGCGCTCGAGCGCGGCGCGCAGGTGGCGCTCGAAGTCGAGGTACGTCATGCCGAGCGCCTGCTTGAAGGCGGCGTCGCTGCCGTCGGCGGTCGCCATGGCTTCGAGGAGGCGGCGGACGTTGTAGGCGCCCTTGTGATCGAGGAGGTACTTCGCGGCGAAGTACGCCTGCGAGTACGCGAGGCTCGCCTGGTCGCGATCGAAGCGGGTGAAGCCGTTCTCGAGGTCGCCGAGGGCGAGGAGGTTGCCGTCGGCGACCGCCATCCGGAGCCGGTTGGTGCGGCCCGCGTCGTCGGTCTCCTCGGCCACCTGGGCCAGGCCCTCGTTCAGCCACACCGGCGCCTTGCCCTTCGAGAGCGTGACGATCGCGGCATGGGCGTACTCGTGACGGACGGTGCGCGCGAGCCGCTCGTTGCCGCGCGCGAGTCCGCCGATCGGCATCTTGATGCGGCCGTCGTAGATGCCGCCGCTCCAGTGCGGCGAGCCGGTGACTTCGCGGAAGGTTTCGTCGGGGTAGAGGACGACCTCGAGGCGTTCGAGCGGGTAGTAGGCGAAGCGGGCGCCGACCCGGCGATACGCGTCCTCGAGCGCGTTCAGTACCGTGCGCGCCGCTTCGCTGTCCTCGCGGCCCTCGATCTTGATGACGAAGTGCGAACTGCCGAGCGAATGATAGTCGGCTTCGGCCGCGGCGTCGCGTTCGAGGCGCGCGACCGTGTCGGCGAGCCCCGGTGAGTCGGCGCCGGCGGCCACGGCCTCCCTCAGCATCGCGAGGGCGTTCGCCTGGTCGTGGCGATCGAGGTGGATGCGCCCGAGCGTGAGGTACGTCTCGGCGTCGGCGGCGCCCTGGGTGACGGCGCGCTCGAGGTTGGCGCGCGCCTGCTCGGGCTCGTTGGTGCGGTAGTAGGCGTACCCGAGACCGCGACGGATCTCGCCGCGGTCGCCGAGCGCGAGCGCCTCCGTGAAGCGGGGGATCGCCTCGCGGAAACGTTCGTCGCGGAGCTTCGTGAAGGCGGCGTTCATGAGGACGGCCTGCAGGTTCGTGCGGTAGAGCTCGTTCTCCGGCGCGAGGCGCCGGGCGTCGCGCAGGAGCGCGGTCGCCTGGTCGAGATCGCCGGCGTCGGCGCGCGCGACCGCGGCGCGATTGCGCTGCTCGGCCTCGTCCTCCGCGGGCTCCGCGGCCGCGACACGCGGATCGTCGTCGCCGTCCTCCTCGTCCGCGGCGACCACCTCCGCGGAGGCGGGCTCCGTGTCGTCGTCGGCGGGGAGCGGCGCCGCGACGGGCGCCGGCGGTGCCGGCGCGGGCGCGCGGCCGCCGACCCAGCGGAGCGCGACGCCCGCTGCGATCACCGGGACGAGCCACGCCAGTCGACGACGCATCGGGGAAGAGCGCGACGCGGCTCAGTGCACGTTGCGCGGAAGGTCCGTCGCTTCCGAGATCGCGCCGAACGACGCCTCGTAGCGCTGGACGTTCTCTTGCAGCGCGCGCACGATGCGCCTCGCGTGCTCCGGCGTGGTGATCACGCGCGAGCGCAGCGCGGCGGTCTGGCTCGCCCCGGCTTGCTGCGGCGGCACGAAGAGGAAGTCGAGGATGAACTCCTCCTTGCGGTGGCTCACCATCATCAGGTTCGCGTACACGCCGAGGCTCGTCGCCGGATCGGCCTGCACCGCCATTTGATGGTGGTGATAGTGGTGCGCGGGGCTCCCGCTCTTCTCGTCGTCGGCCATCAGACGGCTCCTCGCTCGAGCAGGCCCGTGAACCGTTGCGCGTACGCCGGCCCCGTGCCCTGCTCCTCGTGCTTGAAATAGACGTACGCCTCGCTCCAGCCCGCCCCGACCACGCGCGTAGCCCAGTCGGCGAGCGCCGCCTCGTCGTAGTCCGCGCGCCGCAGGCGGAAGTACCCGAAGGGGGCGGTTACCTCGAGCGGCGTCGTGCGCTCCTCCCCGTCGGCGATGCAGAGCGCGACGCCGAAGCGCTTCAACACCGCGTAGGTGTCGTCGGCGAGCCACGACGGGTGGCGGAACTCGACCGCCGGGCGCAGGCCGGACGGCAGCTCGTGCAGGAACACCTCGAGCAGCTCCACGTCCTTCTTCATGAAGGGCGGCAGCTGGAAGAGGAGCGCGCCCAGCCTCGGTCCGAGCGTCTTCGCGACCGCGCAGAAGGAGGCCAGCGTGTCCTCGACGCTGCGCAGCCGCTGGTCGTGGGTGATCCGGCGCGGCGCCTTCAGCGTGAAGCGGAAGCGCTCGGGAACCTCGGCCGCCCAGTTCGCGAGGATGCGGTTCGTCGGCATCCGGTAGAACGTGTAGTTGATCTCGACGCTCGAGAAGCGCTGCCCGTAGAAGGCGAGCATCTGCTTGTCGGAGATGTCCTCGGGATAGAAGATCCCTTTCCATTCCTGGTAGTTGTACCCCGAGGTCCCGACCCAGTAGTCCGCCATGCTTCCCTTCCGTGTCGTGTCGTCACGCGCGGTGGCTTTCGACGCTCGGCATTATTGTCGGGTCGTCGCGACCGGTTCAAGGTAGTCGCGGCGCGTCGGCCGCGGGACGCGGCGTGCGCTCGCCGACCGGCGGCGGTACGACGATGCGCGGCGCCCGCCGCTCGGCCTCGCGCTGGTTCGGTGTCTTCGGCGGCGTGGCCGAGAGGCAGCCCGCAAGCGCGCAGGCAAGCAGCACGGCGAGCGCGGCGCGGGCGGCGCGCGGGCGGCGCGGGCGTCGGCGGGCGCCGAACGGCGGCGGCTCGGGCGGCATCGTGCGAGCGTGACGGCGTCGCGCGGCCGCGTCAATCGCGCCCCGGGCCGCCGCGAGTTGCCATCCCGTCGAAGTGCCTTTAGAGCCTCCACATGGAAGGCTCTTTCGAGCGAGCGGATCCGCCGGGCGGTGCCCCGGAGGGCGCACCCTCGATTCGGCGATGAGGCGCTACACGCTGCGCGGCGAGCCGCGCGCCGTGGCCACGCAGTTCCGCATCCCGTACGCCGACGAGCTCAATCCCCGCCAGCTCGAGGCGGTGACCACGCTCGACGGGCCGGTGCTCGTCGTCGCCGGAGCCGGAAGCGGAAAGACACGGACGCTCGTCTACCGCGTGGCGCGGCTCGTCGAGAGCGGCGTGCCGCCGGGGCAGATTCTTCTCCTCACGTTCACCCGCAAGGCGGCGGAGGAGATGCTGCGGCGGGCGAGCGGGCTCGTCGGCGGCAGCTGCGCCCAGGTCGCGGGCGGGACGTTCCACTCGTTCGCGCACCAGGCGCTGCGCCGCTACGCGTCCGACGTCGGCCTGACGGCGAGCTTCAGCATCCTGGACCGCGGCGACAGCGAGGACGTGATCGGGCTCGTCCGCGGCGAGCTCGCGCTCGACCGCAAGGAGCGGCGCTTCCCGCGCAAGCAAACGCTCGGCGAGATCTTCAGCATGGCGGTCAACAAGGGGACGACCGTCGCCGACCTCGTCGAGGCCGCGTATCCGCACCTCGTCGAGGATCTGCCCGATCTCCTGCGCGTCTACGCGCGCTACACCGAGTTCAAGGAGGCGAAGCAGCTCCTCGACTACGACGATCTGCTGGTGCGCCTCCGGAACGCGCTTCTCGAACGCACCGCGCTCGCCGCGCGGCTCGGGCGCCAATACCGCTACCTCATGGTCGACGAGTACCAGGACACGAACGCCCTGCAGGCGGACATCGTCCGCCTCCTCGCCGCCCCGCACGGCAACGTGATGGTGGTCGGCGACGATGCGCAGTCGATCTACGCGTTCCGCGGCGCCGACTTCCGGAACATCCTCGGCTTCCCGACGCTCTTCCCCGGAACGCGCGTCGTCACGCTCGATCAGAACTATCGCTCGACGCCGTCGATCCTCGATCTCGCGAACGAGGTCATCAACCGCGCGCCGCACCGCTATACGAAGAATCTCTTCTCGGAGCGTCCATCATCCGGCGAGACGCCCGGCCTCGTCCAGGCGCTCACGGAGCCCGAGCAGTCGCGCTTCGTCGCGCAGCGGATTCTCGAGCTCCGTGAGGAAGGCGTACCGCTTCAGGACATCGCGGTGCTGTTCCGATCGAGCTTCCACTCGTTCGATCTCGAGCTCGAGCTCGGACGCCGCGACATCCCGTTCGTGAAGCGCGGCGGCTTCCGTTTCATCGAGACGGCGCACGTGAAGGACGTGCTGGCGCACCTGCGGGTGGTGGCAAATCCGTCCGACGCGGTGTCGTGGAACCGGATCTTGCTCCTGCTCGACGGGATCGGTCCCAAGAAGGCGGGCGAGATCCTCGCGGCGCTCGCGGGCTCGACGCCGTGGGAGCGCCGCGCGGAGGTCCGGCTGCGGGGGGCATCGGCCGCGGAGCTCGAACGTCTCGCGAGCCTTCTCGGCGAGGTGGCGCGTACGCCGAATCCGGGCGAGCAGGTGAGCCGCGTCCTCGCCTACTACGAGCCGGTGCTCCGCCGCGTCTACCGCGACGATTACCCGAAGCGCGAGCGCGATCTCGAGCACTTCGCGACGATCGCGCTGCGCTACCGCGCGACGGGGCAGCTGCTCGCCGACATGGCCCTGGAGCCGCCGACCGACAGCGTCGGCGGCGTCCTCGCCGCCGACGGCGAAGACGAGGGCATGGTGACGCTTTCGACGATCCACTCCGCCAAGGGCCTCGAGTGGCACACGGTGTTCGTGCTGTGGGCCGCCGACGGCCGCTTCCCGTCGATGTACACCGTGCGCGACGACGCCGACCTCGAGGAGGAGCGGCGGCTCATGTACGTCGCGCTGACCCGCGCCAAGGACCTCCTGTACCTGACCTATCCGATCGAGATCTGGGACCGCGGCGTCGGCGTCGTGCTCGGCAAGCCGTCGCGCTTCGTCGCCGACGTCGACGAGTCGATCCTGGAGCCGATCGCCCTGATCGAGGAGGGTCCGTGAGGGGTTGCCCCGGGTGGCGAGGCGTCCGCGGGCGATGGTAGGCTCGGCGGGTCATCGGGAGGACGAAGTGGGTCGACGCATCCTGGGGATCATGGTGGCGGCGGTGGTGCTGACGGGGGGGCCGTGCGTTCCGCGCGCGGCCGCCGACGTGCTGCCCGTGCCCGCGGCGATCCACGCTCTGCGGACGCCGAAGGAGGAGACGCACGCGCTCCGTTCGGCGGTGGGCGCCGTCGTCGGCGAGCAGCGCTTCCGGGCCTCGCTCGCCGACGATCGCCTCGTCTTCGAGGTGGCGACCCGCTTCACGAGCGGGGAAGCGTGGGAAGAGCACGGCGAGATGGATCTCGCCGCGGGTTTCCGCGCGCGTCGCTTCGACAAGACGGCGCGGCGCGACGGCCGCATCGTGCAGGAGCAGCACGTCGACTTCACGACCGGGAAGGTGGCGTGGCTCGTGGACGGCGTCCACGCCGAGCGCACCATGACGCTCGCCCCGGACACCTACATCGGGCCGATGCTCGCGGTCGTGCTCGCGGGCGTGCCCGAGCGGACGCCGGCCGCGGCGCGCTTCGCGGCGCTCGTGTTCCGGCCGGATCCGGTCGTGGTGACGCTCCGCGCGGATGCCGTCGACGAGGAAGAGCACCCGCTCGGGACGCCGGTCGCGCTCGCCACGAAGCTCCGGGTGCGGGCCGATCTCGGTCCGGTGAAGAACGTGCTCTTCGCGCGCATCATCCCCACGTACTATTTCTGGTTCACGCGCGCGGACGAGCCCGCGTTCGTGGGCTTCGCGGGCGCGCTCTCGAACGGGCTCGAGGTCGTCATGACGGCGGCGACGCCGGCGACGGCCACCGCGCGCCTCGGCCGCCGCTGAACGCCCTCGTCAGGCGCTCAGGCTCGCGGGCTCGCGCGGATCGTCGTCGAGGAGGATCGAGCCCGGCTCGTCGACCGCGAGCAGCAGCGCGAACGTCGATCCGACGCCCGGCGTGCTGCGGACCGCGATGTGTCCGCCCATGGCTGCCGCGAGCCGGGCGCTGATCGCGAGGCCGAGGCCCGTGCCCTCGTGGCGCCGCGTCGACGAACCGTCGAGCTGCAGGAACGCCACGAAGATCCGCCGCAGGTCCTCGGCCCGGATACCGGCGCCGGCGTCCCGTACCTCGACGTGGAGGTACTCCCGCCCGCGCGCGTCGGGGCCCGGATCGGGCACCACGCGCTGCCACGGCATCGCGTGCAGCGCGTCGCGGCGGAGGACGAGCTGCACGGGGCGTCCGCTCGAGAACTTGAGCGCGTTCGCCGCGAGGTTCGACACGATCTCCTCGACGCGTGCGGCATCGGCGTGCACCGTCGGTACGTCGGACGGCACGACGGTCTCGACGACGGCACCGTCCTCCCCGGCGATCGCGCGCATGTCGCCCGCGACCTTGGCGACGATCGACGGCAGGTCGATCGGCTCGCGCGCGAGCGCGAGCGCGCCCGCCTCGACCTTGGAGAAATCGAGCAGCTGCACGATCAGCCGGTACAGGGTGAGCGCGTTCTCGTGGATGCGTCCGAGCCAGGCGCGCTGCTCGGGGGTGGCGCCGTCCAGATAGTCGACCAGCATCTCGGTGAAGCCGAGGATCGCGGCGAGCGGCGTGCGCAGCTCGTGCGTGATGTTGGCGAGGAACTCGTCGCGATGGCGCCCGGCGTCCTCGAGCGCGAGGCGCTGCAGGAGTTCGCGGCGATGGGCGCGCTCCCGGGCCTGGTGGCTCATCACCATGATGAGCCCGGTCGATCCGAGAAAGAAGAGGTTCTGGACGAAGATCGCCGGCTCCTGGATGCCGCCCCAGAGGACGCAGACCGCGACGTAGCTTCCGATCAGCGCCACGGCCGCGGCGAGCGACCAGCGCATCTCCCACGGCAGCAGGACCGCCGCCGTCAGCATGACGAGGTTGATGCCGGCGTAGTAGCCGCTCGATCCGCCTCCGTGGAGCCCGGTCATGAGGGCGATGCCGAAGCCCGTTTGCCACACCAGGAAGAGGCTGAGCGGCGCGACCCACGTCCGGCCGAGCTCGGTGCGCAGCAGGAGGAGCCCGGCGCCGCAGCAGCTCACCATGAGGGCGCGGATCAGCAAGAGCTGGCGCGCCACCTGCGGGTGCAGCAGGAGGTCGAGCACGAAGAACGCCGGGATGAGGACGAGCGCCAGGCGGCAGATCACCTGCAGCCGCGCGAGCAGGAGGGCGCGCACCTCGGCCGCGAAGCGCGTGCCGGCTTCGGGGCGCTCGGCGCAGACGTCGGGCGTCGATGGGGAACGCACGGGAGGGTCAGGACTTGCGGATCGCGACCGACGGCGACGCCGGCATCGGCAGCGGCATCGGCGGCACGGGCGCGGTGTAGCGGACGAAGCGCTCGCGGAGCGGCCCGCTCGTCGTCGCGGCGGCGACCGCGGGCGCGGCGTCTTGCAGCGCGACCTCGCGTTCCCAGCGACGCAGCCGCACGCACTGGAGGACGGCGCGAACGGTCGTCAGATGCGACACGTCCTCGGGCGACAAGGTGATGTCGAAGGAGCGCTCGAGGTTGGCGGCGAGGCGCCGTTGGACCTCGGGCGAATCGATGCCGGGAAGGGGGGTTCGCGAGCGGGCGGCGCGCAGGTCCTCGCCACAGCTCATCGACACGATCTCGCGGACGTTCTCGCCGAAGTGCATGGCGAGCTGCTCTGCAATTTGAGCGCCAGCGCGGCGCGGCGTTCGTCGTGATCGCGACGGTGCGGCCAAGGCGCTGATTTCCCGAGCGCTCCTTCCCGGGGTGTAATGGGGGAAGGGGGTGGAATCCCAGCGTTACCGCTCGCTTACGCGCCGCGCCCCGTACGATTGGGTGACACTCCAGCGACGAACCGGCATCGAAAGGACGCCGCAGGCGCCCGGGCACCTGCGGCGCGGCGCTCAGCGTCCGACGAAGCGGGGCGGGCGCTTCTCGAGGAAGGAGGAGACACCCTCCCGGAAGTCCTGGCTCGGGAAGCTCGCGAGCATCTCCCGATCGGTCTCGGCCGAGGCGGTCGCGAGATCGGTGAACTGGTGCGTGTAGACGAGCCGCTTCATGATCGCGATCGAGCGCGGCGAGCTCAGGGTCGCGAGCTCCGCGGCGCGCTCGTAGACGCGGGGCAGGAGCTCGTCGTGCGGGACCACCGCGTTCACGAGCCCGATCGCCCCAGCCTCCGCGGCGTCGATCACCCGTCCCGAGAAGAGCAGGTCGCACGCGTGCGCCGGTCCGACGAGCCGCGGCAGCATCCACGAGCTCCCGTGCTCGCAGATGAGGCCCCGGCGCGCGAAGGCGGTCGTGAAGCGGGCCCGGTCGGACGCGATGCGGACGTCGTAATAGAGCATGTGGGTGAAGCCGAGCCCCGCCACTGGGCCGTTGATGGCGGCGAGCACGGGCTTCGGGATGCTCTGCGGATACGCATAGGGCGTGTCGAGGGCCGGGTGGATCGGCGCGATCGACGCGGCCGCGTCGGCGTCGCGCTTGGCGGGCACCGCCTCGCCGGCGGCGGCGGACGGACTCGCGCTCTGGATCGCCCGCAGGCTCTGCATGTCCGCGCCGGAGCAGAAGCCGCGGCCCGCGCCGGTCACGACGATGACGCGGACGTCCTCGGCGGCCGCCGCGGCGGTGAAGGCGGCGTAGAGCTCGCGCCCCATCTGCGGCGTCCAGGCGTTCAGGCGCTCGGGACGGTTCAGGGTGATCGTCGCGATGCGGTCGCGGACGTCGTAGAGGATCTGCTCGTAGCCCATGGCGCTCCCTCCGGGCGGTCTCATAACGCCCGCCATCCCCCCAGGCAACGTCGGGTCGGGCCGACGGCGCCCCCCGCGGATTGCTCCGTTGCGGATCTTCCGCCCGGGAGGCCGACTGCGTTAAGATTCCGCCCCCCTTCCCCGGGGAGTCGTTCATGCGGGACGAAGCAACCTCCTTCGCGCGTCAGCGGCGCGCGCGTATCGCGCGCCGCTTCGGGCCGTTCGCGGTCGGCTGGGCGGGGATGCTGCTCTTGTGGCTCGGCGTCTTCGCGCTCGAAGGGCGGCTCACGTCGGGCGCCGTCGCGGCGGCGGGCGCGGGCGTGGGGATGCTCGCGATCGCCGGGTGGATCACGGCGACGAGGCCCACGACGCCCTGGCTGCTGCCCGTGACGGTCGCGACCTGCACCGGGCTCGGCCTCGATGCCGGCGCCATGGTCCACGCCGTCGGCGGGTACGGCGAGATCGTCGCGTTCATGTTGCTGACGCTCTACCTCGTCGCGGCCTTGATCTTCGGGTGGGGGTGGCGCGCCGAGTCGGTGCTCCTCGCGGGCACGCTCGTCCCGAGCGCGCTCGTGCTGGAGCGCTTCCCGTCGTTCGTGCCGCGGCCGGAGCTCGGCGCCGCCGTCGCGATCGGGGCGGTCGTCGCGCTCGCGATCGCCGAAGGCACCGCGCGCGACATGCGGCAGGTGGCGCGGCGCCGCCGCGCGCAGGAGACGGCGGTGGCGGCGCTGCAGGCCTCGCGCGACGCCTATCGGGACCTCGCCGAGCGCGCTCCGGACATGATCTGGAGCTGCGACCGCGACGGCCGCCTCACCTACGTGAACGAGGCGCTCGCCGCGTTCGTCGGGCTGCCCGCCGCGGCGGTCCTCGGCCGGAGCGCGGTCGAGTTCTGGACCGCGCACGGCGCCAACCCGGACTTCGCGACGCTGCTCGCGTCGGGAACGGCGCCGGACGAGCCGATTCGGATCCAATGCGTCACGCCGCGCGGGCCGAGGTGGGTCGAGGCCGCGGTGTCGACGGCCTACGACGAGGACGGCGCGACGGTGGGCTTTCGCGGGGTGAGCCGCGACGTCCAGGAACGGTACGACGCCGACGCCGCGCTGCGGGCGAGCGAGGAGCGGTTCCGCAGCTCCTTCGACCACGCGTTGATCGGCATGGCGGTGGTCGATCTCGACGGCCGGGTGGTCGAGGTGAACCGCTCGTTCGCCACCATGCTCGGCTACGTCCCCGAGGCGTTGGTCGGCCGGCGGATGGACACGCTCGTGCACCCCGAAGACGTCGCGCGGGCGACCGAGCAGACGGAGCGCCTGCTCTCCGGCCGGATCAGCGCCTTCGAGATGGAGAAGCGCTACTGGCACCGCGACGGCCACGTCGTGTGGGGGCTGCTCGGCTGCTCGCTGACGCGCGACACGCTCGGCGAGCCGCGGCACCTGCTCGCGCAGGTGCAGGACATCAGCGAGCGCAAGGCCGCGGAGACCGCGCTGCGCGAGAGCGAGGCGCGGTATCGCGGCCTCGTCGAGTCGCAGCACGAGCTCGTCGTACGGCTCGATCAGCGCGGACGTTTCACCTTCGTCAACGAAGCCTATGCGGCGGCGTTCGATCGACCGCCGGCGGCGCTGCTCGGGATCTCGTTCCTCGACCTCGTGCACCCCGACGACCATGCGCTGGTCGCCGAGATGATCGCGACCATGATCCGCCCGCCGCACCGCGCCTACGTCGAGATCCGCAACCTGATGGCGACGGGCGTGCGCTGGGTCGGCTGGGAGGCCGGCGTCGTCGACTCCTCGGGGCAGATCTTCGAGGCCCAGGCCGTCGGTCGCGACGTCACCGAGCGCCGCGCGGCGGAGGAGGCGCTGCACGCGTCGGTCGCCGAGCTCCGCCGCAGCGAGGAGAAGCTCCGGCTGCTCGCGCGCCGTCAGGCGACGATCCGCGAGGAAGAGCGCAAGCGGGTCGGCTTCGACCTCCACGACGACGTCTGTCAGGAGTTGGTGGGCATCGGCATCCTCGTCGAGTCGCTGCGGCGGAGGCTCGGTCCGATGCCGGCGGAGGTGGGCGCCGAGTTCGACCGCGTGGGGCGGTACGTCGGCGAGGTGGTCGAGCACCTCCGCCTCCTCGCGCGCGAGCTCCGGCCGTTCCTGCTGCGCGAGGTCGGACTCGCCGGCAGCCTGCGCTCGCTGGTCGACGGCATGACGTCGCCGCGGCTCGCCGTCACCATCGACCTCGAGACGCCGATCCCGCGCCTCGACGAGGAGACCGAGGTCAGCGTCTACCGCATCGCGCAGGAGGCGCTGACCAACGCCGTTCGCCACGCCGGCGCGCGCGCGATCGTGATCGCCCTCGCGGCCGTCGACGGCACGCTCGTCCTGCGCGTGCGGGACGACGGACACGGCTTCGACCCCGCGGCGAAGCCGGCCGCGGCGCTCGGCCTCGCCAGCATGGAGGAGCGCGCGCTCGCGCTCGGCGGTCGGCTCGACGTCCGCTCGGAGCCGGGCGCCGGCACGACGGTCACGCTCCGCTCCCCGCTCGATGCCCGCCGCGGGACGCCGGTCAGGGAGCGTGCGGGTTCGTCTCCCACACGATCTTCTTCTCCCCCTTCAAGAGCGACCACACCGCGAGCAGCGGCGCGAGATTGACGAGACAGAAGTAGAGCGGGATGAACGCGCCGCGCGGCCGGATCCCGAGGCGGTCGAGGACGAGTCCCGCGAGGGCCGCGCCGTAGAAGGCGACCTGCGCCGCGAAGGTCAGCTGGTAGAACCGGCGGTCGAGCAGGAACGCGTTCGCGACGAACGTCAGGATCAGCAGGAACGGAATGCCCCACCGCAGCAGGCGGTGCGAGATCAGCTGGAAGAGCAGGAAGGGGTGTCGGAGCGGATTCAGCGCCTCGCGCATGAAGCCGACTCCGCGGATGCCGCGGTTCACGACGCGGGCCCGCCGCTTGAGCTCGTCGCCCATCTGCTTCGACTCGGCGACCTCCCAGCAGGTCGCGTCGTCCTCGACGACCGAGCGGTAGCCCTTCAGGAGCGCGCGCGCCGGCTGGACGAAGTCGCTGATCGCGGCCGGGTCGAGGTGGGAGTAGAGGCACTTCCGCATCGAGTAGATGCAGCCGGTCGCGCCGATCACGGTGAAGATCCGGCTCTCCCAGCGCCGGATCGACGCCTCGTAGCTCCAGTACATCTGGCGGCCCTTGGCGCTCGCCTCCTCGCCGTCGCGGACGTAGCGCACGTCGCCGCCGACGCTGCCGACGAGCGGGTCGGCGTAGTTCGCGACCATCGCCCGGACGGCCTGGCGGTCGTACATCGTCGTGGCGTCGGAAAAGACGAGGATCTCGCCGCGCGCGACCTCGGCGGCGCGGTTCTGGCCGACGGTCTTCCCGCCGCGCGGCAGGTCGAGCAGCGTGACGCGCTCCGGATGCCGGACCGCGTACTCCCCCACGATGCGATTGGTGCCGTCGTTCGATCCGTCCGACGCCACCAGGATGTCGAAACGGTCGGCGGGATAATCGAGCGCGAGCGAGTTCTCGAGCTTCTTCGCGATCGCCTGCTCCTCGTTGTACGCCGCGATCACCATCGTCACGGTCGGCGTGATGGGCGCCTTGGCGACGCGGCGCTGCACGACGCGCGACACCAGGAAGAGGAGCAGCGGATAGCCTACGTACACGTAGGCCATCGCGCCGGCGCAGATCCAGAAGAGGATCTCCATCAGGCGAGGTGCAGGCAGTCGCGCATGGGCGCGAAGCGGAAATCCCGCAGCAGGCGACGGAGCTTTGCTTCGGTGCGTCCGAGATTCACGTAGTGGCTGCTGAAGCCGCGCCTGCCGGCCGTCTTCATGCGCGGTTGATCCGGATCGACCTCCCATGGATGGATGTAGAAGACCGTGCCCTGGCCCTCCCGGTGATTGACCCGCCGCATCCCCCATTTCATGTAGGCATACGGGAAGATACGGAGCCAGCCGCCGCCGCCGAGCGGGAGGTTGCGGCCGAGGACCTCGGTGGTGGTGATCGGGAACTCGATGAGCCGGCGGCCGTCCCTCTCGCGGATCACGTACGGGAAGCGCTCGGCGTCGGGCATGCCGTAGAGCGTGTCCTTGACCGGGAAGACGCTCGAGTCGTAGCGGTAGCCGAGGTCGAGCAGCACGTCGGGGCCCCACTGCGACTTCGCCGTGAACGAGAACGACGGGGCGCGGTAGCCGAGGACGGCCTCGCCTGTGATGTCTTGCAGGGTGTTCTTGGCCCGCTCGACGTCGGCCCGGAACTGCTCACGGGTTTGCTCGTAGACGATCCGGTGGGCGTAGCCGTGCGAGGCGATCTCGTGGCCGGCGGCGTGGATCTGGCGGACGATCCCTGGCCAGCGCTCGGCGTTCCAGGTGAGGACGAAGAAGGTGCCCTTGACCCCGAACTCGTCGAGGACGGCGAGGATCTTCTCGGTGTTCCGGTGGACACGGGACTCGTAGCGATCCCAGGTATCGAACGGCACGACCGCATCGAAGTCGGCGACCTGGTACCAGTCCTCGACGTCGACGGAGAAGGCGTTCAACGGCGACTCGGAAGTGTGCGGAGTCATTGGCGATCGGATCCCCGACCATAGCCGAAGGCTCGACGCGGCAACAACCCGCGAGCTGGATGCCGGCGTGGTGTTCCAGATTGGCGCACGAAATCGACCTTCCGGAGCACGCGCGACGCGCGGATTCTCGTGCGTGGCTGCCCCCACCGGTGCTACAGAGCACGCGTACCCGTCCCGTTCCGGCGCCCGACCGGCCCTCGCGGCGGACGCCCATGGTGCCGTGATCCGCGTGCCGTCCCCGGGCGACATGCGGCCGCAGTCCTCAAGAAGGAGACTTCCCCCGTGCTTGCTTCCGCCCGCTCGACCCCGTTCGTCCTCGCGTTCGTCGGCCTCCTTGCCGCCGCGCCCGCGTTCGCCACGACCATCACCGTGCAGCCCTCCAACCAGGACGCGTTCATCCGCAAGAACTTCCCGAATCGGATCGCGGGCGCGAACCCCACCAATCAGCGCATCCGCGTCCAGGCCTCGCCGCCGAACACGCAGGTCTGGCGCGGGCTCGTGCAGTTCAGCCTCGCCGGCATTCCGTTGGGTTCGACGATCAACTCCGCCGTCGCCGAGATCTCCGCGGGCAACAACGCGAGCAACCCGGCGCTCGTGCACGGGCTGCACCGGATCACGGCGACGTGGCTGCAGAGCGCGGTGAAGTGGAACAACGCGCCGGCCTTCGTCGCCGCGCCGACCGCGACCGCGTTCGTCGGCACGAGCACGGGCTTCAAGGCGTTCACCGTGACACCCGACGTGCAGGCGGCGGTGAACCTCTGCGCCGCCGACCACGGCTGGCTGGTGAAGGACCAGAACGAGACCGCGAGCAACGACCAGGTGAACTACGTCTCCCTCGAGGACATCCACCCGGCGCAGCTCGTGAAGCGGCCGAAGCTCACCGTCGACTTCACGCCGCCACCCTGTTCGACGAACGCCGACTGCGCCGACGCCAACTTCTGCACGACCAACGAGCAGTGCATCGCCGGCGCGTGCGTGGTGACGCCGGTGAGCTGCGACGACGGCGACCCTTGTACCGACGACATCTGCGACTGCGCGTCGGGCTGCGTCAACGCCAACATCTGCAACGACGGCTTCACCTGCACGACCGACATCTGCGATCCCGGCACTCTCGAGTGCACCAACGTCAAGAACGACGCCGTCTGCAACGGCCAGTGCTCCGACGGGTACTGCGACGCCGACCCCGACAGCACCACCGTCGATCCGGTGACCGGCTGCGAGATCACGAGTACCGATCCCGACGGCAGCGCGTGCGACGACGGCGAGGCGTGTACGACCACCGACGAATGTACGGGCGGCGTGTGCGGCGGCGACGCGGTCGTCTGCACCCCGCTCTCGCAGTGCCACGACGCCGGCACCTGCAACCCAGGCACCGGCGTCTGCTCGAATCCCGTGAAGCCGAACGGCGCCGCCTGCAACGACGGGACGCTCTGCACGGCTCCGGACGCGTGCGACGGCGCCGGCG